>CAKORQ010000103.1 GCA_934101445.1 uncultured Bacilli bacterium
CAATTAAGCAGACAGATATAAAAAATATAATTATTGCCGGCGGTGTATCAGCCAATCAGTATATTCGTCAAGAAGTAACAAAATTAGCCCAAAAATATGACGCAAATATAAGTGTGCCAAAATTACTTTATTGTACAGATAATGCGGCAATGATTGGAGCAGCAGCCTATCCTCTTTATTTAAAAAAAGAATTTGCTAATCTTGATTTAAACGCTAATCCGGGTGAAGAATTATACTAATAAATTTTGTAAACTTAAAAATTGCATATTGTAAATATTAGTTATTTAAGATATACTTATAATAGTACGGAGGTCTTTATGAATACGAATGATACAGTGAAACACGTTATCCTATATATTTCAATTACGTTGATAATTATAACAGTAACTTTTTCAGCATCAAGGGCTTATTACTTAGCGAGAATAACTGTGGCTGATAAAATAAATGATACAACCATAACCAATGCTAATCTTGATATCGAGTTTTTAACTAGTCAATACATTAACGAAGCAAAAATGATGTTAATAAATGATTCTGAACGTCAAGCAAGTGCTCCTTATACATCATTTGCCATTACTTCAAAATCCACATCAACTATTTCTGCAACTTATACTTTATATTTAACTGATTTTACAATATCTGATAATTTTGTATCTAATGATTTCAAATGGGAACTTGCAAGAAAGACCGATAATGGGGAAGAACAAGTAGCAATAGGTAACTTTGCTAATGCGGTTACCGGAAAGGACTATACCCTAACATCAACTGGCATAACAATTGCTCCTCAAGATACTCATCAATATATATTTAGAGTATGGTTAAGTTATACTGATAAAGATCAAGCCAGTCTTTTAGATGGTTCTTTCAGTGGAAAAGTTGCTTTAACAACCGGAAAAATAACAAACAAAGGTAATTAATTTGAAAAAAATTGGTTTAGCACTTGAAGGCGGTGGCTTAAAAGGGAGTTACCAAATTGGAGCGTATTACGCCTTTAAAAAATGCCATATCCGCATAAGCGGTTTTGTAGGAACATCTATCGGTTCTTTTAACGCCTGTTTGTTAGCAAGCGGTCAATCTAAAGAATTATTAAAATTATGGCAAACCATTGAACCAGAAAAATTATTAGATATAAATCAAGAATTTGCTGATTATATAAACGGCAAACAAAAACTTATAAAAGCTTTACAAGGATTAAATTCTACCATTTTAAACACCGTGAAACAAAAGGGTTTATCCACAGATAAATTAAGAGATTTAGCCAATAACCTTATAGATAAAGAAAAATTGTATAAAAGAAAAAAAGATTTCGGGTTAGTAACTGTTAAACTTCATGATTTTGAACCTATATATATTGAGAAAAAAGATATACCAAAAGATAAATTAGTGGACTATTTAATCGCTAGTTGCTCTTTACCAATATTTAAACTATCACCAATAATTGATAATAATATTTATATTGATGGTGGATTTTATGATAACTGTCCAATTAAAATACTAATCGATAAAAATTACGATACTATCTACGAAATAAGAATAAATGGTATTGGTCATAATCGGCATGTTGCCAAAAAAGATAGTAAGGTTATAACTATCCGTCCCTCAAGAAATATCTGTAATATTTTAGAATTAAATCAAGAAAAAATTAGAGAAAACATTTTATTAGGATATTACGACACTTTACGAGTATTAAAAAAATATGATGGATATAAATTCACATTTACTAAAACTCCAAATATTTTAATTAAGCATATAACAAAAAAAGTACCTAAACGATACATGTCTAGAATTAGAAATTTTTTTAAAGTTCAAACTGATAAAGAAACTATTATAAAAGCGGTTGAATACGCCATGAACTATTTTAAAATAAACCCTTATCACGTTTATAATTTGGGATTTGAGTTAAAATATATTCAAAACAATTATTTAAAAGATTATAAAACTAAAAATCTCATCTTTAACTTTCTAAAAAAGTTGCGTATTTTTTAGGGCTATAATATAATAAGAAAAGTAAAAAAAAGAAAAGGAGAATATTTATGGGAAGAGCCTATGAAGTAAGAAAAGCAAGTATTCAAAAAACTGGAGCAGCTCGTGGTAAAATTTATACAAACTTTGCTAAAGAACTATACTTAGCAGCCAAGGGAAATCCAGATGTTGATACAAACATTAAATTAAAACGTTTAGTCGAAAAGGCCAAAAAACAAGAAGTGCCTAATGACATAATTAAAAGGGCTATAGATAAAGCCAAGGGTGCTGGTCAAGAAGATTATCAAACTGTTATGTATGAAGGATTTGGACCTGGAGCATCAACTTTAATTATTAAAACATTAACTGATAATGTTAATCGTACCGTTGGCGAAGTAAGAGCAGCGTTTAATAAAGTTCATAAAAGCCTGGGAGTAAATAATTCAGTGTCTTATAATTATGATTATTTAAATGTAATTTCCTTTCAATGTGATTCGGAAGAAGATATATTAATGGCACTTTTAGATGCCGGAATAGAACCAGTCGAAGAAAATTATGAAAATAATGTTATGACAATATCTGTAAATCCAACAGATCAACATAAATTAAAGGATGTAATAGAAAGCCTTATTCCTAATGTTGATTATGAATTAGATGAAATTGGCTGGTATGCTAAAGAAGAAGTAGAACTTAACGAAGAAGATAAAATGTTATTTGAAAGACTTTATAATCTTTTAGATGATATTGATGATGTTACTGATATTTATCATAATGTCGCCAACTTCTAAAGTTCTTTTTTTCATTTATTTTTCACAAATTTATAATAAAATAACTACGATTTAAAATTAAACCTTAAATCATAAACATACAAAAAGAAATAAACCAATAATAAAAAGTAAGGATGTGATGTCTATGAAAATTTTAGTAGTAGATGATGAAGAATTAATTAGAAATGTTATAAGAGAATACTTAGTAATGGAAAACTACCAAGTTGATGAGGCCTCAGATGGAAAAGAGGCCATAACAAAAGCCTCTACCACTGATTATAATTTAATAATTATGGATATAATGATGCCTAAAATGGATGGCTATCAGGCTTGTAAAGAAATTAAAAAGATTAAAGATGTTCCCTTTATTATGCTTTCGGCTAGAAGCGAAGAATATGATAAATTAATTGGTTTCGATTTAGGAATCGACGATTATGTCACTAAACCATTTAGTCCTAAGGAACTAGTAGCCCGCGTTAAGGCAATCTTAAAAAGAAATACTACCGATAGTTATACATATAAATTTGAAGGCTTAACTATTAATGATTTGGCCCATGAAGTAAGAGTTGATGATAAAAAAGTTAACTTAACCCCTAAAGAATATGATTTATTGAAATATTTAGTTACTAATAAAAATATTGCTTTATCCAGAGAGCAATTATTAACGAATATTTGGGGATATGACTTTTTTGGTGATGATCGTACGATAGATACTCATATTAAAACCCTTCGTAATACTCTTGGTAAATATCGTAAATTCATTGTTACGGTTAGAGCAATAGGATATAAATTTGAATACCAAAATTAAAACAGGAAAATTAAGAAACTCTCTTCACTTTAAAACTCTGGAATATTTAATTGTATTCTCCATTTCTATTTTACTTTTACTATGGCTAGTTCAAATTGTCTTTTTTAAGATTTATTATGAAAAATACCAAATAAATTATATGAATGAACTAGTAGAACAAATAATAAATATTGATAGTAATAAAATTATAGAATCTATGGATGATATAACTCTAGATAATAATATTTGTCTAGAATATATGGATTATTATGGTAATCAGTATTACTATAATAACAAAATTTCCTCCTGTCTTTTAGGACGTAATAAAATAATAGATAAAGAATTAATTAAATTTAAACAATCTGGTGAAGAGACTTCTTTTGAAAAAATATTAAATCCCATTAACAATAGCATTTCCTTGTTATATGGAATTAAAAAGGGTAATGGTTATATTTTCCTCTTTACCTCGTTAGAAGATATCGGTACCACTACATCATTAATAAAAAATCAATTAATTTATATTACTCTTCTTGCTATTTTATTTTCGATAGTTATTGCCATGTTTTTATCTCAAAGAATTGCTAAGCCTATAAGTGATATGACCAAAAGCGCTAAAAAATTAGCCGATGGTAACTATAGTGTTCAATTTACTACAACAGGTATTAAAGAAATAGATGAACTTGCCAATACGCTTAATTATTTAGAACAAGAAGTTTCTAAAACTGATGAATACCGTCGCGATTTAATGGCTAATGTTTCCCACGATTTAAAAACCCCGCTAACTATGATAAAAGCCTATGCCGAAATGATAAGAGATATAACTTTAGATAATAAAGAAAAAACTAAAGAAAACTTAAATGTAATTATTGATGAAACAGATCGTCTAAATATCTTGGTAAATGATATAT
>CAKORQ010000104.1 GCA_934101445.1 uncultured Bacilli bacterium
AACCTTAAAAAAAGATAATAATAAGTATTATGGCAAACAATACTTTGATAAAGGCAATGTCTTAATTTTTAATACAGGTAATCCTTATATTATCTTAGAAATATTTTTAAAAAACTTTTTAGCAGGTAATACTTCTATTATTGTTACTACTAATTATGCATATGGCTTAAATAAATTATTAGAAACCATTATTAAAACTGTGTTAGAAGCAAGTAATCTATCACCAGACTTTATTAACTTACTTACAACCGATACCCCTGAAGAATTATTAAAAAATAATTATGCCAATATTGATTTAGTAATAGCACTTGGTAATAAATCTTTCCAAAATAAGATTACTAACTATTCTAAAGTACCTGTTTTACTTAGTGGCTATGAAACATTTGATTTATATATTGATGAAATGTTAGATAAAATTTTTCTAACAAAGATAATTAATCTTCATTTACCAATGCACATTTATATTAATAAAAATTTAAAAATTGATTTACGAGGTAGTATGTTAGTAGATGGAGTAGAGGAAGCTATTATGCAAATTAATTATAATGGTAATGGTTATAGTAGTGCTATATTTACTAGTAATAATGATAATGCTGCTAATTTTATTAGTAAAGTTAAGTCCAAGATAGTTACGGTTAATACTAGTCCTACTATTGAAAGATTAATGGATATACAAGTTAAGGATTTAGTCTTAGAAAAGACCATTATTTATCCTAATAAAAAGAAAAATTAAAATATAAATTGTTTCAAATAAAAAATATCAAAATTTATTTGAGACAACTAAAAAACTTTATGAATTTTTAAATATAGGTTCGCGATAATCCAGTGGGGAGTTTGTAACTCCCTTTTTTGCAATCTGCTGAGGAGTTTTTCTTGTTAAGCTCGGTAATTTAGTGGGGAGATGACTTGAAGAAAGTTGTCTCCTTTTGTTAAACTCATTTTAAAAATTAGGTTCTGGAAAATGGAAAGCTTGGAACAAGTTTTAAATCTTAGATTGATAAAATTTAGTTCCTCACAAGATTATCGAGAGCTAATAATTTTAAGAATTACATTTGTAGTTCTTTTTTTCTCGTCTAAATAATACTATTTAATGGTGATATTCGTGATAAAAAAAGGAGACTATATTACTAGAAATAGTTATGGTAATGATACTGTCTTTTTAGTATTAAATATTAGAGGTGATACAGTTTATTTAAAAGGGGTGTATGCTAGACTTTATGCTGATAGCCCAATAGATGATTGCGTTAGTGTTGATAAGAGTACTGTCGAAGATGATTTTCGTCCTTGTAATTTTATTGATGAAATAAAAAGTGAAGATAGAAGTAACTTCTTTTATTTACCAGCCCGTATTTTGCACTTGGACGGCGATAGTGAGTATTTAAAACGATGTATGGATTATTATAAACAAAATAAAGTCTTTGCTATTGGAAGAAAAATTGATGAAGATACGGTCAGTGATGATATTATTTCTTATTTAAAAGAAGCAAGGCCTGATATTGTAATTATTACAGGGCATGATGCTTATATGAAGAAAAAAGGGGATAAAAAAGATTTAAGAAATTATAAAAATTCACTAAATTTTGTTAAAGCGGTTAAAAACGCCAGAAAGTATGAAAGTTCACATGAAAAGTTAATTATTATAGCGGGGGCTTGTCAAAGTAATTATGAAGAACTTATAAAGGCAGGGGCCAATTTTGCTAGTAGTCCAAAGCGGGTAAATATTCATGCTCTAGATCCGGCCATTATTGCTTGTAATGTGGCTTTGACAGAGAAAAGTAAAGAAATTAATTTAATTGAACTTTTAGAAAAAACTAAGAATGGGGAGATGGGAATGGGCGGTATTATCTGTAATGGCATGATGTATGTGGGGTATCCAAGATGAACATAAGCGATATTCGAGATGAAATAAAAACTCTGGTTAATAAAGAAATTATGCTAAAGGTAAGCGGTAGCAGGGCTAAGACAACTATGATGAAGGGAATTGTTAATGAAGTATATTCTAATATTTTTACAGTTTTAGTCGATGGTGTTAATAAAAGTTTTACTTACGCCGATGTAGCCATAGGAGATGTTTGTATTTATCATATGTAAAGTAATTGTCGAGTAATATCAAGATGCTTGATTTTTGCCAATACTTGGTTTAAAATAAAATTATGTTGTAATAGACAATAGAAGGAGAATTTATATGCAAGTTACATCAGTTACAGTTCGTAAAATCGAAAAAGAAGGTTCAAGAATGAGAGGAATAGCATCAATTCTTTTAGATGACTCATTCGCAGTACATGATATCAGAATTATTGAAGGAGATAATGGCTTATTTATCGCAATGCCAAGTAGAAAAACTGCTACTGGTGGATACAGAGATATAGCACATCCAATTAATCCTGATGCTAGAAAACAATTAGAAGATGCTATTATTGCTGAATATAAAAAAGCAGAATAATTTATTATGACTACTTAGATTGTCTAGGTAGTTTTTTTTGCTTGTAATTATTCTTTTTTTAGAGTACTCTATATATCTATAAAACATAATAAGTCTTAATAGTTATTTTCCTCTCATAATAAAATCAAGTATTTTCTGAATAAAACTTATAAATTTTTTTAATATTTCATTCAAACTAGTCTTTTTACTAATTTTAAGCATTATTTTTATTAAATTTTTGCATACTAAAAATTGTTAACATATGGCAATTTTTTTAAATTGTTAACTTATTCATTATATTTATAATTAAGTGGATTGTTAGCCATTATGTTTTTCATATATGCTTATCCTCTCATTTCATTCTGTATTGATAATCTTGTTACCTACCAAAACTCTTTAATACGGCATTATATGAAACTGACCTTGGTTATTCTTATTTTTCTAGATCAAGTCTTATGGAAAATTATTACCAAATTCCACTTTCACATAATATCACTAACCTATTTCTAGTTTAGTGAGTTAAAACTACAACTATTGTTATGATTTTAACTCACCAAACTAGTTTTAATGATATTATTAGCTAAAACTTATACAACTTTCTTTAATGGCTTTTTCTTCATCAAATGAATTTCCGCTTTTTACTATTGCCATAAGTATATACATAAATTTTCTGATTATTGCATTTATTGAAACTAATTTTGTTAAAGGGCGGGTTCTTTGTGTGGTATAATAATTATGCAATTGCAGAAAGAAATTATTTTTTCCTACGAGACAAATACCAATTTGTTTTAAATTACGTCTTAATTTAGAGCGACCTCGTTTGGAAATGTGTTTCTTTCCTTTTTTTTGACCACTTGAACTTTCTTTGAGACTTAATCCACTCATTTTTAATACTTGTTTAGCGTGTTGATAATTTTTTAAATTTCCTGTTTCCGCAATAATTCCAACCATGCTCATATATCCTATACCACTCATTTCGACTGCTCTTTCTACATAGTCAATTTGACTTGCTAGTTCTATTAATTCTTTTTCATATTCTTCTAATTCTTTAAGCAATTCAATAAATCTTTCGTATAGTCTTTTTATTTCTTTTTTTGTAAAAGCATCAGAATTTATTCCGTTACTCTTTTCACACAAT
The DNA here is from genome assembly GCA_934101445.1 of uncultured Bacilli bacterium. GTDB lineage: Bacteria > Bacillota_I > Bacilli_A > RF39 > UBA660 > CAG-605. Next base: position 3,561 of record CAKORQ010000104.1, read on the forward strand.
TCTTTTAATTTTATTATGCTTTTTTTATTTACACAACAACTATTTCTGGTCATTATTTCCATAAAATCTTCTAACGCCATATTTTTTATTTCAGTAGGTAGTAATTGATTTTCATATATAGGCTTAATTCCAACCGAATTTATCTTATATACTTTTTCCACTTCCGGAAAATATTTATCATTCCACACATGAATTTTATTCCTTATGCGATTGATTTCTTTTTGAATATCTTCATAAATATTATATCCAGAATAAATATTCTGATATAATTCATCTCTCTCAATAGGTTTAACATATTTTCCTTCACTTGTAAGTCTAGCTATTAACAATGCATCTTTAGGATCACTTTTAGTAGGATTTTGATCATGCATTTCTTTGGCTTGTTTTACTGTATAAGTAGGCATTAAAACGGTTTCTTGCCCACAATCTTTAAAATACTTATCAATATTTAACCAATAGTGACCAGTTGGCTCAAAAGCTATTATCACATCATTTTTATTTTCTTTATACATAGCAGCGGTTATGTTGCAACCTATAACATCTAAATCTTCAGTTTTATCAAACCAAACTTTATGATACACCTCAATTCCTCTGAAATCACAAAATCTTGCACAACACTTTGTTTTTCCTATGTCTATTCCACATATCAAAGTATCAGGTGTGATTCTTTCAATTTTTTCATTAACTCTCATAACTTATCCTCCTAGATTAATTTTATCAAATATTACAATACTTTACTTATCTATTTTTATTATAAGAGTCTTATTTCATAAGGGCTTAGTGTTACACAATACTGATTTCGTACTTACGAAATTCAACCTACGAGGTAGGTTGATATTAGGTTGATATGAAAG
>CAKORQ010000105.1 GCA_934101445.1 uncultured Bacilli bacterium
TTTTTAGCATTAGGTATTGCTACTTCATCAATATAATAATCGTTAAAATCATCTATTTTATAGTTGGTACCTAAAAATTCATTAACAAGTTCTAAATAACCCGAAAAGCAAAATACTTCATCGATATCTAACAAAATTTTCTTTTTCATACGCTTTTTACTCCTCAATAAAATTTAATATATCGGCAATAATACCCTCTTTTTCTTCTTCTTGTAACAACTCATGACGAAGACTATCATAGGTTTTAGCTCTTACATCGTGATATCCTAACCTTTTCATAAATAACTCTAAATCTTTAAATTTATTTAAATTACCAATTACAGGATCATCACTCCCAGCCATTAAAAAGATTGGTAAATTCTTATTTTTAACCAGATATTTATGCTTTTGAAAGGCCCTTTTCTGTAATTTATAAAGATTAAAAAAACCATTTGTTGTAAAAGTAAAACCACATAAATCATCGTTATTATAATTAGTAACATTCTCTTTATTCTTACTTAACCATAAATTAGTCCCGCCATATTTTTTATTAAAACTACTAAAAGTTAAATTATCCAATAACTTATTTGGCTTTCTATCACCAGCAAACATCTTATTCATTTTAGCTAAAAATAAACCAATATTAACCAAAGATTGTTTGGTAGGTGGTCCACATAATATAACCTTATTTATTTTATCATCCCAACTTTGTAAAAAACTTCTCGCTACTAAAGTTCCCATACTATGGGCAAAAAGAATAACATTAGAAGATTGATATCTATTCTTAAAAAACTCTATAACCGTATCTAAATCCTTGCTAAAAGCCGTTTCATCTTCCGTATAAAAATAACCTAAGTCATTAGGGCTTTTTACACTCTTACCATGACCTCTATGATCATAACAAACACTTACATAACCTTTTTCTGCTACGCATTTTAAAAAATAGTCATATCTTTCTTTATGTTCACTCATCCCATGAGCAACACAAACAATTCCCTTAATACTGCCATTAGGAACGATATAATTAACGCTCAAACCTAAATCATCTACTGGTGATTTTATTACTATATTATTTATCATTATTAATCTCTTTCTAATCATATTATAAAGGAATTAACTATTTAAAACAAGAAAAAGACAAATAAAAACTGATAGAAGCCTCTATCAATTTTATTATTCTTTACTATTAATACTTTGACTAATTACCATTTTTTTAGCCATTACCCAATCATGATTTTCATTTATAATATCTAAATGACAATAACTACACTTACTTGCGGTAGTATTTTTTAACTTAGCCCCACAATTAGGACATTTATTTTCCTTTTTTAAAATACTTCTTGTAAACACGATTAAATAATTGTAACGAACTTTTTTATTATCATTACCCCTTATAGTCTTACCGTTTTTATTTACTATATAATCAAAGCATTCAAGTTTCATATTAACATACAAACTAACACTTTCTTCATCAATACTCATCCCGTCAATATAAGAACTTAAGAAAAGAAAGTCTTTCATAATATTCTTTTCTTGTTTTAAAAGTAAAGTCTGAATTTGGGCACTATACATATTATACATAGCATCTGTTACCAAACTTTTCATCGCATCCATATCAGCATTCATCCATGCTATTTGAACATCTTTATAAATCTTATACGCCTTATCTAAAAATTCCGTTTCTACAAAATCCGGCAAAACTTTAACTAACTCTTCTTTATTATATAAAGGTACATTAGCAAGAGAATCAGGTTTTTCGGAAGGCCATACCCAAACAGCAGTTTCAGATAACTTATCAATTAAATTACCTAATTTCTTAGCAATAAAAAAGCCGGAAATAGAAGCAATAAAAAGTGCCACAATTATATAAGGGACATCTTCATCACTAATAGGAGTCCCCCTACCCGATAGTGAGCCTGATGAAGAAAAATCAGATGACGATGAAGATGACGAAGAAGATGACGAACCAGATGACCCCGAGTCATAAGACCCATCAAACCCCGAATCAGCCTTTAATTGATATAAAGGTAAAAATAAACAAGTAAGTAATAAAATACTTATTAACACTCTCTTAAAACTTTTTGCTTTTTTCATTAATAATCCTCTAATCTATTCTTTTACGTTTTCAGTTTGACTAATTACCATTTTCTTAGCTAGTACCCAATCATAACTATTATTTATAATTTTCGAATGACAATACTTACAAATTGAAGTAGTACTACTTTCTAAAATTGCCCCACAGTTTGGACATTTATTTTCTCTTTTTAAAATACTTCTTGTAAAAATCATCATATAGTTATACCAAACTTTAGATTTATCATTACCTCTTATCACCTTGTTATCTTTATCTACAATATAATCAAAACATTCTAATTTTATATTAACATATAACGATACATTCTTACTAGTTATCTCCATTTTGGTAATATTAGCACTGTAAAAATTAAAATCTTTCATGATATTTTTTTCTTGTTTAAGAACTAAAGTTTGAACTTGCGTACTATACATATTGTATAACTCATCTGTTACTAAACCACGCATTGCCTCCATATCAGCATTCATCCAAGCCACTTGAATATCCCTATATAATTGATAAACAGTATAAATAAAAACTCGTTCATCAAAATCAGGTAACACTTCTAAAATCTTTATCTTATCATAAGTAAGTATCTCATCTGCATCATCATCGTTGGTTTTATTTCTTACTTCCACTTCGCGTATATTAAAATCTTTTTTTAAATATTGTTCAAAAAGAATAATAATTATATAACCAATAATCATAACTACCACGAAAAGAAAATCTTCTAATTTAAATTCCTTTTTTTCATTATTTTTAGGTGGTTTCGGATTACTAGGAATTATAATTCCTTTATGTGGTTCCTTCTTTTCCCCACAGGAAGAACTTGATGATGATGAACTTGATGATGATGAACTTGATGACGAACTAGAACTTGATGAAGATGAAGAACTAGAAGAGCCCGGATCATAGGACCCATCAAATCCAGAATCCGCCTTTAAACTATAAAGAGGAATAAATAGACAAACTAATAATAAAATTATTAACCCGATTCTTTTTAAATTAAGACCTACTTTCTTCATCAAAATCTCCCCGAATCTAAAATCCAGTTATAATCAGCCAAATCAAAAATACCATGACAATAAGGACAACGCCCACTTTTATTAACTTCTAAAGTTGCCCCGCAACTAGGACATTTCATCATCTTTCCTATTTCCTTCGTATTAATCTTCTTAGTAAAAGTTAAATAATTATTTTGTTCTATTCTTCTCTTATTATTTCCTCTTACTATTTTTCCATTCTTATTCATTTGATAATCAAGAGCTCGCGAAATCAAATTAACTTCTAAAACTAATTTTTCAGCAGTTTTAGAAAACTTAAGCAATTTTGTATCATAAACATTTAATTCATCATACATCTGCGTAAGTTCCTTTTTATTTAAATTATTAACAATCCCTTCTAACTGTTCATAAAGACTGCTACTGACAAAATGTCTAATATTAATTAAATTTTTTAAAACTATCCCCATTTTTATCTGTACAAAAATATTATTTATATAAGTTATAAACCCACTTTCACTAAAATTGCTATCATATTGTTTTATTTCTTCTATCATACTTAAACACCTACTTATACTCCAATTATATAATCTTTTTACTTTATTATAAAGAAAAAACTAAAAAAAGAAATAGCAAATCAAAACCATTTCTTTCTTAATTTTTAAAAAGTTAAAATATCTTTTAAAAGTTCTGACTGAGTTAATTTTAATAAATTATCTGTAATATTATTTATATCTTCCTTAGTTAACTCTGTATAATTAGCATAATTATCTACCATTGATTTATTTAACTCTTCTAAGTATTCTAAACTATAATCAATAGTATAATTCTTATTATTTAAATTAACTTTTAAAGTTCCCTTTTTAGTATTATCATCATTAGAACTTATATTATCTTCACTTATTAAAACATATTCTTTATTATTTAAATTAATCTTTCCTGATAAATTAAGAATATCCTTACTATCCAAAGTTAAATTAATAACTTCCTTAGAACCACTGAGACTATTAAGATTTAACTTATTATTTAGATAATCTAATTTTATATTAACTTGGAAATTATTTAATAAATTAATAATTACTTTATCTTCATCCTTATTTTCTTCTAATATAATGGTATATAAATTATCTAAAGTTATTTCATATTTAGTATTATTATTTTTACCCTTATAAATAACTATCTTACCAGTTATATTACTATCAAAAATTATATCTATATTATCTTCATTGATATTATATCTTTTAAAATAATCAATAAATAAGTTATAAAAATCACTCTTTTATTATTTATCTTTATTAATGTTTTTCTTTAATTTTTTTAAAGTTTT
>CAKORQ010000106.1 GCA_934101445.1 uncultured Bacilli bacterium
AACTGGTTTAACTTCATTATCTATTTCAAATGCTATAACAGGACAATTATATTTAACTAAATATTTAGTTAAAGCCCCATGCCCGGGTCCAATTTCAATAATACAGTCATCTTTAGAACACTCAATACTATCAACTATCCTTTGTAACACCTTTTCATCTTGTAAAAAATTCTGACCTAAATTCTTTTTAAACTTAAACTTCTCCATACTTTCACCTCTTTTTGTTAATACTATATCTATCAATTATTGTATTACCGTTATAATTAACACTTTCAATAAATTCTCCACCATTATTTATAATAATTTTTTTAGAACCAATATTATTATCATTACAAGTAATTATAATTTCATCATATCCCATGGCAACCATTTTTTCAATTAACATCTTGCAAATTTTATTACCATATCCTAATTTTCTTTTACTTGGCACAACACCGTACATTATATGTCCCGAAAACTTGTAAGTATCCACATCAACCTCTGGATTTAATCTAATGCTTGCATGCCCAACTATCTTATCATCTTCAATAGCAAAATAAAAAATCTCTTTGACGCCATTATTGCCAATACCATTCTTTTTATCTTCAACACTTTTTAAAAAACTGGCAAAATTTTCTTTAGTTACAAATGGTTTAAAATCAGGATACATTCTTTTATAATCATCATTATACTCATCAATCCTATTAATATCGGTTATATCGTCTTCTTTTAAATACATACTTTTTTCCTCCCGTTATTTTTATCTAAATGTACTTCCACATACCTCTAAACAATTAATTTCCAGTCCATTATACCTTAAAACGCCAAATAAAAAAAGGTATCTTACCAGCCTTTTCTTAAGACATCATAAGATACCACGGACCTACCAACATTCTTATAAGCATAAGCCTCACTAACAGTTAATAAGTCTAAATTATATTTGCTAACACCTCTATCAAGAACTATTGCATACATAGGTTCACTATGTAATTTATGTTCATTAATTCGAATAATAGTCCCACAAGATAAAGCCTTCGAGGAAGCAACGATATTTACTTTCCCATAAGTCTTATCCTCGTAAGTAACATTACCACTTAAAACATCTAAATTACTCATACAAGCCAGATGTCCACTACATAAAGGACAATCAGCGCCATATCCTGTTAAATAACCAGTATAAGTATCTTTAGCACTATAAATATCATTTTTAATATCATTTTCTAACTTCATTGCCATTGCATTTAAATCCAAGGTGAAATCAAGGTTAGAATTACTTGTGTTATTATAATAATTTATTCCACTAGAAGAGCCAAGTAACATAGCGATTCCTATTACCATTATACCCTGTATTCCTCGTAAAAATATTTTCAAAATTAAAACACCACCTGCTAAAAGTCTATCATAGCATATCTTAAATGTCAAAAATTCTCTTGATATTTTGATTGGTAATTTTTGCTAACTCACTTAAAGAAACTCCATAAATATCAGCCACAAACTTCGCTGTATTCATCATTTTTGCTGGATTATTTTGTGTTCCTCTAAAAGGCACAGGGGTAAGATAAGGACTGTCTGTTTCTAAAATAATACTATTTATATCTATATTTTTTAAAGTATCACCTAGATTACAATTTTTAAAAGTAACTACCCCATTAACCCCTAAAACAAAACCTAACTTAATATATTCTTTAGCCATTTCTAAACTACCACTAAAGGAATGAATAACTCCAAAGTTATGATGCTTTTTTAAAATTTCTAGAGTATCACCAGCTGCCTCGCGACTATGAATAACCACCGGTAAGTTTAGTTTTTCAGCTATATTTAATTGATGCTCAAATATTTCTATCTGTTTATCTTTATTATCCTTAGTATAGTGATAATCTAAACCAATCTCTCCAATACCAACTATTTTTTTATCTAAATTATCAAAAATAGTATAATCAAAATCTTCAGAGATATTTTCAGGGTGCAATCCCACTACCCCATACATTTCTGGGTACTTTTTTACTAATGCCATTACTTCTTTACAACTTTCTAAGTTGTAAGCAGCATTAATTACCCTAGAAACTCCTGCTTCTTTGGCCGCTTCTAAAACACTTTCAATATCCTCATAATATTCACTTAAAATATGACAATGAGTATCACAAAACATCTATTTAACCTCAATTCTAGCAAATAAATGTTCAGGTTCCCCTAAAGTCTTACCAGTTTCTAAAGCCCCAAAATGTAATGTACTTTCAACACTTGTTTGTTCGGTATTTAATTGTTTTAAAATCTTGGCACTAGTATCAGGTAAATAAGCTCCAAGAAGAATACTACAAACTCTAATACTTTCTAACAAGTTATATAAAACCGTAGCCAGTCTATCTTTCTTTGCATCATCTTTCGCTAAAACCCAAGGAGTTGTCTCATCAATATATTTATTACATCTTTTTAAAACATTAAATATTTCATCAATAGCCTCTCCAATATGTAAACTATCCATTTTAATCTTAACATTATTATAAAGATTTTCACTCATATTAATTAGTTCATCATCAATACTTTCTCTAACCCCAGGATTACTTATAACACCATCAAAGTATTTATAAGCCATACTAACTGTACGATTAACTAAATTACCTAAAATATTTACTAAATCACTATTAATTCTTTCGACTAATAAATCTTCACTATAAACACCGTCAGCACTGAAAGGTATTTCATGTAGAAAATAATATCTAATCGCATCTACACCATATTTCTTAACTAAATCATCAGCATAAACAACATTTCCTTTTGACTTACTCATCTTACCATCAGCCATGATTAACCAAGGATGTCCAAATACTCGTTTGGGCAATGGTAAATCTAAACTCATTAAAAAACAAGGCCAATAAATAGTATGAAATCTAATAATATCTTTACCAATTAAATGTAAATCAGCTGGCCACCATTTCTTAAAATCTTCATTACCACCATCAATATCATATCCAATATTAGTAATATAGTTAGTTAAAGCATCAAGCCATACATAAACAACATGTTTAGGATCAAAAGTTACCGGAATTCCCCAGCTAAAAGTTGAACGCGAAACACATAAATCTTGTAAACCGGGTTTAATAAAGTTATTAATCATTTCATTTTTACGTGCAGCTGGAAGAATAAACTCAGGATGGGATTCAATATATTCAATTAATTTATCTTGATATTTAGATAATCTAAAAAAGTATGCTTCTTCCTTTTTCTCCTCAACGTCTCTGCCACAGTCAGGACATTTTCCATCAACTAACTGACTTTCCGTCCAGAAAGATTCACAAGGTGTACAATAAAGACCACTATATTCGCCTTTATAAATATCACCTTTATCATACATTTTCTTAAATATTCTTTGGACTACTTCTTCATGATGTTTATCGGTAGTTCTTACAAATTTATCATAACTTGTATTCATTGTATCCCAAATATTTTTGATTTCGCCAGATACATTGTCTACAAACTCTTGAGGTGTAATACCTGCTTCCTTGGCTTTTAACTCTATTTTCTCCCCGTGTTCATCAGTTCCGGTTTGAAAATAAACATCGTATCCTTCTAATCTTTTAAATCTTGCTATTGCATCGGCTAAAACAATCTCATAAGTATTACCAATATGTGGTTTACCTGAAGTATAAGCAATAGCTGTACTAATATAAAATCTCTTCTTTTCCATAATTATTATACCTTTCTTACCTTTATCATTTAATCCCTAAGAATATAAAAAAGCCATAAATATAAGGACGAATTACCGCGGTACCACCTTATTTTATGACTTAACATACACTCTTATCTTAACGCGATTAAACGATTTAACTCCCAAATCCATACTCCCTATTAATCTTGCCTATCTTTCACCAATTAAAAGGCTCTCTTTTCGAAGACGCTTAGGTACCCATTTGTTCCTTGTTAATTAATCCTAGTATAGCACATTTTCTTTTATTTGTTACTTATTTTTTATTTGTCAATATAAATTATTGATTACTTCCCGCCCGCCACTCCCTTAAGAAGGCCTGTATTCTAATTGTTTATCATTTTACTTATATAACCAATTTTTCTTTTAAATAATCAAAATAACCCATAAATTTTCTTACGACTATTCTAAATTTCCTTTTTTTAACTCCTTTTTTCTTTTTAATTCGGCTGACTTAAAATTTGCTAACACCGCTATATCAGCAGTAAATAAAGGATCATTTAAGGCCTTCATGTAATCCGATAATTTGCTTACATAACCATAGTTTACAAAATTTACACAATAACCGAGCTCTTGCATTTTTTTTATAAACTTTTCAATGTCAACAATTCCAAAAATACTCTTTTGACGCAACTCATCTAT
>CAKORQ010000107.1 GCA_934101445.1 uncultured Bacilli bacterium
TAATAATGGTAAATATCGAAGTTCTTTAAAATATATAAATAAGGCTTTAGAATTAGATAATGATAATGAAAGATTAATTAATAATAATAAATTAATAGAGCAATCAGCAAATTATAATTCTTGAATCCGAAAAATAGAGAGCTTTTAACTCTCTATTAGTTATTTGGTTTAAGTTTGCGAGCACTACCAGTATCATTTGCAGGTACTTGTAAATCTTCGTAAAACTGTTCTTCGAATGTTGGAATATGTCCATTAATTGTCGGACCATTATAAACTTGTTTGTCTTGTTCAGCGGCTTTAGCTCCATCTTTTATAATATCAGATAAATAACCATCATTGTATTTACGCATTTTGTTAATTTCCATATTTCTTTTGATTTTCGCTTCTAAATCATTAAGTTTACCATAGAAGTCTTTACTGCCAGATAGCTTTAAGGCAATTTTACTAGTTAAGTTTGCTTCTTTTTCTTTTACTATGTTTTCTACATATTCATTGGCTAAACTGTGAAGGGCATCAAGATCTTCTTCACAATTAGGATATGGATTAGCAATAATACTTTTCATATCTTCACCAATAAGTTTAACAAAGGCTGATGCATGTTCCTCATTTTGTCTTTTAATGATTTCTTCATCTTGATTTGTGCCTCTTTCGGTTAGTTCTTTATCGACATAATCGACAAGTGATTGGCTGGAAATTTTGCTTTTTTCTTTTGCTCCTTTAGTAAAGAAATTTGATATATGATCTTTGATACTTGTTTTTTTACCTGGAGTAATTGCTTTTTTTAAATTTTTTTGCAATAGGTCGATATCTTTTTCATATGAAAGCTTATTAATAACTTTGGCTTGTGCTAAAACAGCGCCAGCCATTGTAACTACACGCAATATTCCATTTAAAGTATCCGGAATATTATAAAACAAAGAAGAATAGCCAATTAATGGTGCTACTATATCATCAATAATTCCTGGATAAATCCCAAATGCTAAAGCGGCTACTACAAATCCAATTACCATTTTTTCTACAATCAAATTACCATCATTAACTATTGCATTAAGTTTATAATACCATTTTTTATTTTCTTTAATGTTTTGATAGCAAATTTTTGCACTATCTTGGTTGAAAATATGCCCTTCACATAAAAAATCTTTTATTATTTTCCATTCTTCATCTGTTGCGTTATTACCGATTCTATTAGCTTCTAAATCGCTTTCATTAAATTTTTTCATTTAAAATTTTCCTCCCCCTCTTTAAATGTCGGTGCTTACTATAACTTTTTTTTGCAAGTTTGTCAATAGTGAATTTTGCTGTTTTTAAATTGAAGATAGATATTTATATAAACTGGCATGCTTACTTATTGTTATTCTTGTTTAGATGCGATATAATTTTAGTGTTAAGAAAGTAGGTATTATGAAGATAAGTGTAGGAGTGTCTAATAGACATTGTCATTTAACAAAGGATGTATATGAGAAGTTATTTGGTAAGAGTGAATTAACTTTTAAGAGAGCTTTAAATCAACCAGGACAATTTGCTTCGGAAGAAACCGTAATTATTAAAGGACCAAAGGGGTCAATTGAGAGGGTTAGAGTCTTAGGACCTTTTCGCTCCTATAATCAAGTAGAAGTATCAAAAACTGATGCTTATAAGTTAGGAATAAATCCTCCGGTTCGAAAAAGTGGACATTTAGACGGTGCTAGCGAACTAGAAATAATTGGCCCTAAAGATAAGATTACTCTTCCTTGTGGAATAATTGCTAATCGTCATATTCATATATCGGATACCCTTGCTAAAGAGTGGGGTGTTGCTGATGATGAGCCTGTTGGGGTAATAATAGACGGTGAAAAGAAAGGTTTAATTGAGGCTTTCTTTAAGACAAGTAGTGATGGATATTTAGAAATTCACTTAGATACTGATGATGCAAATGGATTTTTACTTAAACAAAATGATACAGTAGAAATTAAATTTAAGAAAAAAGATTAAAGAGAGTTTTTTAACATTGAGACTCTTTTTTTCTTGGTAGTTAGTTTTGGGTGTGCTATAATGAGTGTACTTATTTATGGCGTTAAAGAAATTGGGTGAAAAAATGAATATAGGAAATGTTTATGTTAAAAATAAGGTTGTAGTGGCCCCAATGGCGGGGGTTACGAATACTTCTTATCGGAAAATTTTAAAAAAGATGGGGGCGGGTTTAATTTATGCGGAAATGGTAAGCGATAAGGCTTTGTGCTATCAAAGTAGGAAAACCCTAGATTTACTTAAAATGGATGAGTTAGAAAGACCTATTAGCCAACAAATATTTGGAAGTGATGAAGAATCGTTTGTGGAAGCAGCTAAGTTAGTGGAAAAAATTCAGCACCCCGATATTATCGACATTAACATGGGTTGTCCGGTTCCTAAAGTGGCTATTAAAAATCAAGCCGGTAGTGCTCTTTTAAAAGATCCCGAAAAGATTAGAAGAATAGTATCTAGTGTAGTCAAGGCAGTTAAAGTACCTGTAACCGTTAAAATTAGAGCCGGTTGGGATAGCGAACATATTAATGCTGTGGAAGTAGCTAAAGTTTGTGAAGAAGCCGGCGCCAAGGCGATTGCTATTCATGCTAGAACTAGAGCCCAAGGTTATTCGGGAAAGGCTGATTGGAGCATAATAAAGAAAGTTAAAGAGGCTGTATCTATTCCGGTTATTGGTAATGGCGATGTAACTGATTGTTATCTTGCTAAGAAAATGTTAGAAGAAACCGGTTGTGATGCTGTAATGATTGGTAGGGGCTTACTGGGTAACCCCTGGTTAATAAGAGATTGTGTTAATTACTTAGAAAAAGGGTTAGAACCCGAGAAAGTAACAAATAAAGAAAAAATTGATATGATGCGTTATCATTATAAGCTATTATGCGAAGATACTAATGAAATAAGTGCTTCCCTAGAGATTAGAAGTCATATTCTATATTATTTAAAAGGAATGCCTAAGAGTAAAGAAATGAAAAATAAGATTTGTAGTTGTAAAAGTGCTAGCGAGATATTTGTGGCTTTAGATGAATACGAGTCTTATCTTAAAGATTTAGGAGAATTAGATTAAATGAAAAAGTTAGATATTATATATGAAGATAAAGAGATATTAGTTGTAAATAAACCCGCAAAGTTACTTACAGTAGCAACTGATAAAAAAGAAATGCGTACTTTGTATCATGAAGTAAGAGAGTATTTACATAAGAAAAATCAAAAAGTATTTGTCGTGCATAGATTAGATAAAGATACATCGGGACTTGTTTTATTTGCTAAAAATCCTAAGTTAAAAGAGATGCTCCAAAATAACTGGTTAAGGTATACAAGAGAATATATTGCGGTGGTAGAAGGAAGATTACCAAAACTTAAAGATACTCTAAGATTTTATTTACAAGAAGATAAAAATCACCGGGTTTATGTTAGTGATAAAGGGTTATCTAGTGTTACGGAGTATGAAGTATTAGATACTAATAAGACGCAAAGTTTAATAGAGGTAAGAATTAAAACGGGAAGAAAAAATCAGATTAGGGCTAGTCTTTCTTATATTGGTAATCCGATTGTTGGAGATAAAAAGTATGAGGCTAAAATAAACTCTTTAAGTCGTTTAGGACTTCATGCTAATAGATTAGTAATTAAACACCCTGTAACTAATAAAGAGATGGAGTTTGTTTGTAAGGCTCCTAAAGTATTTTATTTAGGTTTTAAAGATTATAATAAGTAATAAATAAAAAATATCAAGTTTTGTTTTCTTGATATTTTTTTAAAACTAGTTACTAGATGAATTATTCTTCTTGTTTTCTTGAATTTTTAATAAAGAATTTTGAATATAATTAGTATAATTTGTGTTTAAATCATCATCAACAATATCCATACCATATTCTTTACGAACAGCCTGCATTGACTTAATATAAGCCTCTTGATTTTCTTTTAAATAATCACTTACTAAAGCGTCAATAATTTTATCTTTAACATCGTCTAATTTGGCTTTTTCTTTAGTTTCTGTACGATATACTAAGTGATATCCTAATTCCGTTTCAACAATATTAGATGAGTATTCGCCATCTTTTAATTTATAAGCCTCCGTAACAAGCTTATCATAGTTAGAACCTAGCGTATCAGTATTAATAAATCCTAAGTTACCGCCATCGTCTTTAGAAGAATCATCATTAGAATACTCTTTTGCTAGTTCGCTAAATGTTTCGGCAATCTTGCTCTTATCAGCAGCCTTTAATTTATCTAGGGCTTCTTGAGCTTTAGCCTTAGCCTCGTTTTTAGCCTTAGTC
>CAKORQ010000108.1 GCA_934101445.1 uncultured Bacilli bacterium
TTTTTAAATAATTAATTAAATTATCGTTATTGCTTAAATTATTGCTATCCCAAGCGCTACAAGACACATTAGTAGTTTTTTCTATATCACTACACCAGAAGAGAAAACAACTTTGCTCCCCAGTTTTGTATTTAACATCATATCCATCGCAATGATGGGTCGTTTTCATTCTTAAGGTAGCTGCTGGCGGTGTTACATCTCTTCTAATACTTGGGGAAGTACAACTACCACTTAAGCCGGCCTCATTAGTAACATAACCACTTACATTAATATAATTAGTATCATATGTTAAAGTATAAGAGTTATCATAAGTAGCGCCATTAGGGACGGATATTTTACGAGCACTAATGCCTACGCCTGAGGTACTCATGGAAACAATTACATTAGAACGATACCAATTGTTATTACCTTTATTACCACTTATTTGTAAAGAACAAGTAGGAGGGTTGGTAAGACGTCTTGCCCAACTACTACAAGAGGCGCTAGTACCAGCTGCATTAGTAACCGAACCATTTATTGTTATTCCTTCAGTATCCCAGTTAACTGTATAATTACTAGAGTTATTATTGGTTATTTTACTGCTAACTATATGAGATGATGATGAACCAACACTAGCATTAATATTTGATATATACCAGTTATTTTGACCCATGGTACCATCTAAATTAACCGAGCAACTTGGAGTTTGGGCAAGTCTTTTCGTCCAGTTAGAACAACTTCCTTTTAAACCAGCCTCATTTACAACTTCACCACTTACCGTAGTCCCATCGTTATCCCAATTAATAACATATCTATCACTATTATTATTAGTTATTCTCTTACTAGAAACATGAGGAGAATTAGAACTTATGGTATTAGTTACATCACTAGTATACCAATCGCTCCAACCTTTATTACCACTGGCATTAATACTACAACTTGGCGCGGTAGCCAGTCTTTTAACCGATTTACTACAATCCCTTTGGTTACCAGCATTATCCATAACAATACCATAATAAGTTATGCCATCTGTATCCCAAGTTAAATCTTGTCTATTATTATTATTATAACTAGTACTATTGGCATTTAAACCATATCTAGCCACACCACTAGTTTCATCACTGGAAGCAAAACTAACGGCGACATTGCTAATGTACCAATTATTTTGACCCATGGTTCCACTGGCATTAACGTTACAACTTGGCGCCTCCGTATCGCGTTTGACACTAATACTACAATCTCCAGTTAAACCCGCCTCATTCGTAACAATACCTTTAATCGTTGTACCTTTAGTATCACCGGTTAAAGTATAATTTTCTTTATTGGTATTATTAACATTCTTTCCTGTTACATATTTAGAACTTGAATTCATAGTAATATTTACATTAGAAGTATACCAACCATTATTACCCACATTACCACTACTAGCCAGAGTACAACTTGGAGCAGTAGCTAATCTTTTAACGGTTATTTTACAAGTATTGGTATTACCGGCTTTATCTTTAACATAACCATAATAAGTTATACCATTGCTTTCCGTATCATAATTTAAAGTAGCATATTTCTGACCATTATATTCCGCGTTAACATTCGTTGTTATTCCGTACTCACTAACCCCACTCATATTATCTTTCATAATTAAGTTTAATTTTACATCATTTATATACCAGTTATTATTCCCCTTTTTACTACTAGGGTCAATTTGAATTTCACAAGTTGGGGCCGTTTTATCAACGTGAACTGCAACATTAGTCTTACAATCTCTTGAGTTACCAACATTATCTTTAATAGTCCATTTTACTTCTTTAAATTCAGCTTCATCTTGTTGGGTTTCTTTCGTATCTAAAGTAGCACATCCAGAACCATGATCACTATCACAACCAAATGTATAACTATAATTAACATTCGTCCAGCCCGCATTATTTTCTGGATTCTTACAAACTGGTTTAGAATTATCAATATTAGTAATATCTATTTCTACTGGTTTACTAATATTACCTACAGCATCTTTGGCATAAGCATAATACTTTTGATTTTTATATACTTCAATCTTATTATCCGTATTAGTTATATTAAATACCGGAGTATCTTCCTTTTTCTCCGTTAAAGCATAAGAATATCCTGAAAAACCCGAACCCGAGCCATCACTACCATTAAAAGTAATAACTTTACTGGCTGACTCATAGGAAGCATCTGTATCTAAAGTGACAGTTGGACTTTCTTTATCAATTTTGATATTAACACTTTTTGATAACATTCCTTTTTCGGAAGGAACTTTAACAACTACATTAACATTTAATAAATATAGTGTTTCCAATTTATAAATATTAGCATAGTTAGTATCCGTACTAGGATAACCAACAACATTACCTGTTTTTACTTTATTATCACCATTAATACTCCAAGTAATGCTCATCTCTTGACTAGCGTTTCCGCTCAAAGAAGCCGGATTTAAATATAGATAAACATCTTTATTTGTCCATTTAATATCTTTATTTGTTCCCAGTTTATTATTATCGTTAAAAGTCTCGCCGTCATAAGCGTAAGCCACAACCTCAATATTTGAGGCCATAACATCGGTTTCGGCTAAACTACAATCTTCACTAGTAGAAACCGAAACATCATAATCATCTAAATTTCTATTAATATCAACCTTATAACAATCTAAATAACCACCTAAGGGATTAGTCATTTTTTCATTACCATCGGTTTCATTTTCTACTTCTAAATAACCTTCGCTAATTAACTTAGCCACACTTATCGTAGCCACATCGACCCCGTTATCAGCAGCATATTCTAAGGCTTTAGTTTTAATTAAATTAACTTTATTATTGTAAGTCCTTTGTTTTAAAGACCTACTAATTCCATTATAACTGGCCGTAGCAATAGTAACTAAAATACCCATAATGACGATAACTGCCAGTAACTCAGGAATAGAAAAACCTTTTTTCTTTGTTTTCATTTTTTTACCTTTCTAATTTGTATTTTTGTTTTTTGCTATTATCCTCGATGGCATCCACCTACCTTACTACTATACTTATTGTACCATAAAAAGTAAGCAAAAAAAATAGCATTGATTTTTAATTTTCAACACTATTTATAAGTTAGTTTAAGTCTTTATTATTTTTTTAATAATTGTAAAACTAAGTCGTTATCTTTAGAAACAATATAAACTAGATAACCATTATAATTACCGGTATATCTGTTTTTAATAAGATTATAATTTTCTTCGTTATTAGCCCATTTTTCTTCTTTTTCTTGATAATATTTTTCCATTAGTTCTTCTATTTCTTTGGCAGCACTATGATTTTTAGGATAAAATAATAAATATTCAGTGACATCAGATTTAACTATCATAGCGGTTTTTACTTTATATTCTTTATAAAGACTGCTATCAATTCCATATTTAGTTTTAATTTCTTCTTTATTTAATTCTTGTAATATATCAAACACTTTTATTTGACTTTGTTTAATTTTGCTAACTACCTTTTTATTATCATTACTATTGATATAGAAAATATAGCCATCATACTCCTCTTTCGTATAACTAATTTTATTACTTTTCAAGAATTTTTCAATTGCACTAGTGACATTAGTGGTATTGTCATTACTTGGTTTAAAGGCCATAAATAATTGTTTAGTTTTTTCATTATAAAATATTTTAAATTCATCAAGCCAACTTCTTTGTAAATTAAACATGCTAAAATCATATTCATAATATTCTTTCAAAGAATTTTTATAGGCTTTACTATCGGCAATAACATTACTAGTATTACTTATTTCAAAGCTTAAAGTTTTTAATTGATCAATTTCTTTAGCAACATTTTCTAAGTTAATACTTTGAATTTCGGGTTTTATCATATTAATACTCATAATACAAATAATTACAATTAAAATAGTTACAATTCCGGTAGCTAGATATTTTTTAGGAACAACACTATCTAGACCATAGATTTTTATTTTACGTTGGAGCTTCTTTAATTTCTTAATAAATTCATTAGTTTTACTACGAGCAATATTTTTAGCATGACTTTTCTTTTTATTTTTAGGGGTCTTTTTTAAATTCAGTTCATGCGTTTTTTCTAAATCTTCTTCTAAGGCAAGTTTTCGCTCTAATTCTTTTTTTAAATTTAATTGTCTGGTTTCTTCTTCTACTCTAACTTGTTCTTTAGTTTTGGGTAGTTCAACAGTATTTTTTAAAATTGGAACTTCGTTTTTTTTAACCATTACTGCTTTTTTGGGTGCTGTTGTTTTGGCTTTTGTAGTTACCTTAGTTGT
>CAKORQ010000109.1 GCA_934101445.1 uncultured Bacilli bacterium
TGGATGCAGAATAGCGCTGGCTACCTCACTACTTGGTGGGGCGTTACTGGCAGTCTTGGTGCCCGCCCAGTTATCAATCTGAAATCTGATACTCTGATAACTGGCGGCATTGGAACAGGTTCTGATCCATTTGTGGTTGGATAGATTAGAACTGAGTACTAATGACTAAGTCCCAAAATGAATCATCATTTTGGGACGCCAAAGTTGTTAAGCAGATAATAGGTAGAGAAGTACCAATTAAACAAAATACTTGGCAGATATCTGATGAAGATGGTCTGCCGTTTTGCTTCTACAAAAAGCAAAACGGCAGCGCCTCTTTAAAGCAAAAGCACGACTAAATAGTCGTGCTTTTGTCAGGCATTTTGATGATTAGAAAATTAATCTTCTTTTCTTAATTTATCAACTTCGGCAATTGATAGTTTAGTGGTCTCAACAATTTGCTCGTTAGTTAATCCAATTTTAATCATATTTTTAGCAATGTCTATAGCAGTCTCTTTTGAACCCTGTTCAATACCAGATTCATGAGCCTCTTTAAGTTCGGTGTTTCTAATCATTTCGTGCATATTTTCTTGGTCAAACATTGTTACCATTTCATCATCACTAGATAACTCTTTGGCTCTGTTAATAAAATTTTTTGATTCTTCTTTAGTCATAAAACAATCAGTCTCCTTTTTTAAATCTGATAATTTAGTGGCGGTAAGTATTCGACATATTATAGCCATCTTTTTCTCAAATTCATTAAGACAATTATAACGCTTATCTAAGGCTTTGGCTATATTAACATTGAGAACTTTAACAACTTTTGTAACAGTTTCATCATCTTGATTTTTTAAATAGCAAATGTCTATGAAGTTTTTCTGGGACTTATTAGTATTATTAAAGTTAACTAAAATAGTTGATTTAATATTACTATAAGTAGTATCACCAGACTTTAAGGCTCCTGATGCAACTTTAAATAGATAAATATAATTTCTATCCAGCATTGCTTTTTTAGAATTCATCTCGACAATAATTTTAACTCCGTTATAATCAAGTAAGACATCGACATGACTGTCCATGTCTTTATAATGTTTTTTTAATAATTCTTTTGATAAGTGTTTAACTTTACCTTTAACTTCATCAAGGCTTTTATCCATAATAATAGATACAATAAATTCTACCAAAGGCATTCCTTCGTCGGCTCCAAGCATACTTCGATAAATAGGATCAAATAACATTGATATAATTCCATCTTTTTTTTCACCTCCTGTTGTTTCTTTAATAAATATTTCATCCATATAAGGACCTACTTTCTAAGGAAGGTCTTATATTTACCCTCCTAATTATATATATTGGTAATAAAGGTCTAATTTCCTTCAAAAATTGATATATTTTGCTAAAAAGTTACAATTTTTTTAAAAGAGTTGGATAAAAGTTATCTTTTGGCAAAAAATATAATATAATGGAAGAGAAGACGAGAAAAAGTCTTTTGGTTTTACCTATAACTTTCATTGCCGTTTGCAGCGCTTACTTTGTCCCCTTCGAACTTTGATGCGACATGGGGCAATGCTAATGAGTGGAATTTGAATAGCGCTGGCAACCTCAATCCTTGGTGGAACGTTGACAACAGTCTTGGTGCCCGCCCAGATTCCTACTACGATAGATTTAGATTTATGACACTAGTGATTAATGGCTATGGCTATTAATATAAGAAGTAATTTTCTTTTTTTAGAAAATAATCTATTTATAGATTGGAAACAAGGTTTAACCATGGCATTAGCCTAAAGATATGATGTAGATACTATTAGACTTGATTTAATAGTTAAAGACTATGTTAGGCTCTCTTCGGAGAGTCTTTTTGGTAGATTAAAATAAGGGTTTTGTATTATAATAGAAGTGGAGTTTAAGTACTCTAGAGAAAGTCTAAAAGAACTATGGGATTACTTAGTCCCCTTCGAACTTTGATGCGACAAACGGCGCTGCTAATGAGTGGAATTTGAATAGCGCTGGCTATCTTAATCCCTGGACTTGGGTTACCGACAGTAATGGTGCCCGCCCAGATTCCTACTACGATAGATTTAGATTTATGACACTAGTGATTAATGGCTCCGGCTATTAATATAAGAAGTAATTTTCTTTTTAGAAAATAATCTATTTATAGATTGGAAACAAGGCTTTTTCTGGGAATTTGTTCCTAAATAAATAGCATAGATATTATTAGACGAGTTTTAATAATTAGACACTGTGCTGGCTCTCTTCGGAGGGCTTTTATATTAAAAATTAATTGTTTTAAAAGTTATAAAATTATAATATAATTTAGAAGAGGGCATAAAGCCTTTAGGTTACATCTAAAAACCTTACTGTTATTGTGGCGTACTATTTGTCCCCTTCGAACTTTGATGCGACATGGGGCAATGCTAATGAGTGGAATTTGAATAGCGCTGGCTATCTCAACAATGGTTGGAACGTTACTAACAGTCTTGGTGCCCGCCCAGATTCCTGCTACGATAGAAAATAGTTCTATGAACTGAAAAGTATTGGCTAAGGCTTTTACTTAGAAGAAGTAATCTTTAATATTTTAAAGATAGTCTATTATTAGATTGGAAACAAGGTGTAACCTTGGTATTAACCTAAATATATGATGTAGATACTACTAAACATGATTTAGTAGTTAGAAACTATGTTAGGCTCTCTTCGGAGAGTTTTTTAGTTTTAATATCCAATGTTTATAAAATGTATTACAATATAAATGGAGCAGAGTGCTCTAGAAAAAATCTATTAAACCAAGGGAGGCTTTTTCCCCTTCTAACTTTGATGCGACAAACGGCGTTGCTCAGGAGTGGAATTTGCATAGCGCTGGCAATCTCAATCCTTGGGGTTGGATTCATGATACCTTTGGTGCCCGCCCAGATTCCTACTACGATAGAAAACAGTTCTATGAACCGATGAGTATATGGCTAAGGCTTTTACTTAGAAGAAGTAATCTTTAATATTTTAAAGATAGTCTATTATTAGATTGGAAACAAGGTTTTTTCTAGGAATTTATTCCTAAATAAATAACATAGATATTATTAGACGAGTTTTAATAATTAAATACTATGTTAATGGGGATGTCTTAGGATAATCCCTCTTTTTAGATAATTTAAAGTTTTAAAAAAACTAGAATTATAATATAATGGAAGAGAAGTCTATCCTTAGTCTTTGGGTTATGTCTATAACTTACTGTTATCTTTAGTCCCCTTCGTACTTTAATGCAACAAGCGGCAATGCTAAGGAGTGGAATTTGAATAGCGCTGGCTATCTTAACAACGGTTGGAACGTCAACACCAACATTGGTGCCCGCCAGATTCCTACTACGATAGAAAATAGTTCTATGAACTGAAAAGTAATGGCTACGGCTTTTACTTAGAAGAAGTAATCTTTAATATTTTAAAGATAGTCTATTTATAGATTGGAAACAAGATGTAACCATGGTATATTGCCTAAAAGTATAATATAGATACTGTATTAGTTACTTCCTCATCAAAAGTGGTGAGGGAGTATTTTAAATTATAGAAAAATACCTTATAATATAAGTGGAGCATAGGCTCTAGGATTAACCTTTATATGTTGTTATTCATTGCCCTGCCTTTAGTCCCCTTCGAACTTTAATGCGACGAACGGCAATGCTAATGAGTGGAATTTGAATAGCGCTGGCTATTTGAACCAATGGAACAACGTGGCTAACGGCTTTGGTGCCCGCCCAGATTCCTACTACGATAGAAAATAGTTTTATGAACTGAAAAGTAACGGCCACGGCTTTTACTTAGAAGAAGTAATCTTTAATATTTTAAAGATAATCTATTATTAGATTGGAAACAAGGTTGGTCCTTGGTAATTTACCTAAAAATATAATGTAGATACTATTAGACGAGTTTTAATAGTTAGAAACTATGTTAGGCTCTCTTCGGAGGGCTTTTTAATTTCTTTGATAGACAAAACATATGTTTTGGCAAAATTGGGTTGTAGTTTATTTTAGAAAATAATTAATAAAAGTTATCTTTTAGAAAAAAATATAATATAATGGAAGAGAAGGCTAGATTTAGTCTTTTGGTTATGTCTATAATTAGATGTGGACTCTTAGTCCCCTTCGATCTTTAATGCGACGAACGGCAATGCTAATGAGTGGAATTTGAATAGCGCTGGCTATCTTACTAACACTTGGGTTACTAACGGCAATGGTGCCCGCCCAGATTCCTAC
>CAKORQ010000110.1 GCA_934101445.1 uncultured Bacilli bacterium
GAAATACCATTTTTATCTTTATAATATTGCATAAAAACATTATTCCAAATTTCTACCCAACGATTATCTTCTAAATCATAAGTATCAGGTACTTCGTCATTACTACGAAAATAAAATATTTCTGTATCGGGTCCACAAGGTCCAGCCTCTCCCGCAATCCAGAAGTTATCTTCTGTTGTTTTTACAATCCGAGAAGCCGGAATGCCTAAACTTAGCCATTTATTATAACTTACCTCATCAAAAGCGATATCATCATTACCAGCAAATACCGTAACTGCAAGTTTATTTACAGGAATATTTAAAACTTTAGTTAAAAATTCAAAGCTCCACGAAATAGCCTCATCTTTAAAATAATCACCTAAAGACCAGTTGCCTAACATTTCAAAGAAAGTATGATGAGTTGTATCTCCTACTTCTTCTAAATCATTAGTACGAACACACTTTTGATAATCACATAATCTTTTACCATAAGGATGAGCCTCTCCCATTAAATATGGTACTAAAGGTTGCATTCCTGCTGTATTAAATAAAACTGATGGATCATTTTCTGGTACTACCGGAGCACTAGGAATTTGTTTATGTCCCTTACTTACAAAAAAATTAATATATGCTTCTCTTAAATTCATTTTACTTCCTCCAATATACTTTCTAGTTCTTTAGTTAATTTTTCTAAAGAGATATACCTAATATTATAATCAAAATCATAATAATCATCAAGATTTTTTTCAGTTACATGATTTTTTTCTTCTTCAGTTAGACCATTATCTTCATTTGATTCAATATAAATAGTTACACAATCAGGATATCTAAATTTACTTTCTTTTATTTCTTCCACTAATCTAGCATCATCGATAATAACATTATCAAAATAATCTTTAAATATTTCAATATCATCAAATACTCTTTTTATAAAGAAATCATAACCAAATTCTCTTCTAACTTTTTCGCCCATATTTTGTAAAAACAAACGAGGTTTATGTTCTAAATCCCAAGGCCAAGAAATCATTTCATAAGCATATAATTTTAAATACTTTGAAAACTCGGTAATAATAGTTTTTTCTCCTAATTTATTATAATGCTCTTTAATTAATTTTGCTAAAGTTGATTTACCACTACCACTTTTACCCCCAATTACAAATAATCTCATCTTTATCACCTTTATTTATTTTACTATTTTTTTCTTAAGTTTACTATTCTTTTTTACTTCTTTTAAAGCTTTTCTTCTTAAAATTTAATAATAATCTATCTTTTTAAGATTTTTTTCTTTTCTTCTAAATCAATATAGGCTTCTACTTCGGCAATAGTTTCAGAAAAATCTTCATAATTAGTATTAAACCATTTTACATTCATTTGGTGATTAAACCATGTATATTGTCTTTTGGCATAATGGCGACTATTTTTCTTAATTAAAGCGATAGCCTCTTCAAAAGAAATCTTTCCTTCAAAATATTTATATAGTTCTTTATAACCTATTCCCGTCAGTAATGCCTTGCTAAATATTTTTTTATCATAGTAATATTTAGCCTCATTTACTAAACCATCATTAATCATTTTATCTACACGATTATTAATCTTCGTATATAAAACATCTCTAGTCGTTGTAAGGCCAATAGTATAAAATTGATACAAAGGCCTACAAGGAACAACTTCATTTACTTCTTTAGTCAAGAAGCGTTCTAATCTTTGTCTATTATTAACATGAATATTACAATTTTTATCTTTTTTTAAGCACATTTTTAGTAGTTCTTCATTAGTATAGTCGGAATAATCTTTGTTGTCTTCTTTATTTTCCGTACTAAAGCGGTAATCATATAAAGCACTTTTTAAATATAAACCCGTTCCTCCCACAAAAATAATATTTTTTTCTTTGTTTTCTTCTAAAACTTTTCTTGCATCTTTTTGATAATCAAAAACAGTATAGTTATTATCTACAGGAACAAAATCTAATAAATAATGCGGCACCCCTTCTTTTTCTTCTTCTTTAATTTTAGCCGTACCGATATCTAAGCCTTTATAAACTTGCATAGCATCACAATTAATTATTATCGCATTATATTTATGAGCAAGAGCAATTGATAAATCCGTCTTTCCTACCGCCGTCGGTCCCGTTATACAAATAATCATCTAAATACCTTTAATACTTAAAAAAGTATTCCTTTCTTAATAAATATCTAAAATAGGCTAATTCATAATCCGTTTAAACATTCTATTCAAATCATAACTACTAAAATTAATAATGGTAGGTCTACCGTGAGCGCAGTTATAAGGATTATCACACAAGGCTAAATCATCAATTAAATGTTGCATTACTTCTAAAGAAATACTCATATTGGCTTTAATTGACATTTTACAGGCCAGCATAGCCGCCGCCCTATCTCTAAATTTCATAACATCAAAGTTAGCCCCACTTTGAATAATCATGTCAATTACCCGACGTAATCCTTCTTCTTCAAATCCTTCTTTAAACCAAATAGGATGTTCTTTAAAAACAAAAGTATTTAAACCAAACTCTTCTAGAACAAACCCCATACTTTTTAATAAGTCCAAATTTTTTTGGACTAAAATAAATTCAGTTGGCGTAAGTTCAATAGGCATCGGCACTAAAAGAGGGGTAGTAACTATTTTTTCTTCTTGAAAATATTTTAAAACTTTCTCATAGTTAATCCGTTCATGAGCCGCATGTTGATCAATTAAATAAAGACCATCATCACCTTGAGCCACAATGAATGTCAAATTAATAGCCCCAATGGGATGCAAATTTAAAGATTTTATTTTGTTTTTAGAAGTAGATGGTTCGTCTTCATCATCACGTTTTTTCTCTTGTTCATAACTTACTGTATCTTCTGCAACCCCAAAATTAAACTCTCCTTGTTTGGATTCTTCAACCTCGTAATCAAGGCTTGCGTCTTCTTTAGTCTCATTATCTTCCATATTTATTTTATCTTCAATAATAGAATTAATTTCTTCTTTAGAAATAATATCGTTAGTAGCCTTTAATCTTTCCATCGCACTAGGAAGTAACAAGTTTTTATATAAAGCCTCTTTAATTGTCTTATTTAGCAAATTATAAAGTTCTTCCTGTTTACTAAATTTAATATCTTGCTTAGTAGGATGAATATTAACATCGATTAAGGTTGGATCTGTTTCAATATTAATAATTACAATAGGATATTTACTATCAGGTTTATAAGTATAGTAAGCATCATTAATAGCGTGGTTTAAATCATTGTTGCGAATAACTCGTCCGTTAACAATAGTAGTCATATGATACCTGTTAGATTTTAAAATCTCCGGTTTACAAATAAAACCTCTAATATCATAGTCATCATTGCTATTTTTAATTTCAATTAATTTTGATGATACTTGTAAACCATATATTTCATGAATAGTTTTCTTTAAATTACGCGAGCCACTCGTTTTAACTACGGCTCTTTCGTTATTAGTAAGAGTAAATTTAATTTGCGGATAAGATAAGGCAATCTTCTCAATATACGAAACACAACTAGCCAGTTCAGTCGGCTCACTTTTTAAATATTTTAAACGGGCTGGAGTATTATAAAATAAATTTTTAATATTAATTCTAGTACCTACTCTTTTATCCGCGGCTTCATCTATTTCTAACTTTCCCCCTTTAATGTGCAAATGGGTACCAATTGTTTTAGCACAAGTTACTAAATCAACCTCAGAAACTGAAGCAATAGACGGTAAAGCCTCACCTCTAAATCCTAAGGTAGAGATAAAAAACAAATCATCTTCTCTTATTAACTTGGAAGTTGCGTGTCTTTGAAAAGAAAGAAGAGCATCATCATGTTCCATTCCGCAACCATTATCCGTAATAGTAATACCATTTAAGCCACCATTTATTAAATCAATAGTGATAATAGAACTACCAGCATCAATAGCATTTTCCACTAATTCTTTAACGACTGACGAGGAGCGTTCAACAACTTCTCCGGCTGCTATCTTATTAGCCAAATTATCACTCATTACATGAATTCTAGGCATTGTCTCCTCCAATTAACGAAGGTCTAAA
>CAKORQ010000111.1 GCA_934101445.1 uncultured Bacilli bacterium
GTCTAGTAAGTAGAGAACTAGAAACTGTCCTTGCTAAACAATTAATCGAAAATACTGTTAAACCCAATGCTAAATTAGAAGTTGATTATCAAAATGATAAGATAATAATTAATCAAAAATAGTTAAAATATATTGTAACTAGAGTAGAGTATAATCTCTACTTTTTTGGTTATCCTATAAATGGTGATTATATGAAATTATTATTTATATTTATACTATCATCTCTTATTTTAACTAGTCCGGTTCTTGCTTATGAAGTAAAAGAAAGTACTGATAAATACACCTATAAAATAGATATTTATGAAACACCTTTTCCTAATGTTAATAAAAAGATTAAAAATTGGTTAGATGAAAAGTTAGAAGAATTTAAACAGTATGAAAACTATAATGAAATAAAAAATGACTTTTATACTGATTATGAATTACATGAATATAATGATATTTATTATTTACAATATTTTATTTATAGTTATACTGGTGGAATTCATTATTTCTTAATAAATAAACAGTTTACTTATAATAAGAATGGAGAAATTCTAGAATTAAAAGATTTTTTTAAGGACGATAATTACTTAGAAATACTTTCTAAATTAAGTTATGAAGAATTAATAAAAATAGATGCTAATGAGGATAAAAATTGGTTAAAGGAAGGGACTAAACCAATGTTAGAAAACTTCTCTTTATATTATTTTGATAAAGAAGGTTTACATTTGACTTTCCCTCCATATCAAGTAGCACCTTGGGCAAGTGGACCAATTAAAATAGTAATTCCTTCTTCAAAGTTGATAAATTTAATAAAATCTGTGGATAACTAACGACTTATCCACAGGTAAAAAGCAATTTTTCCTTGCTAAAATCATATATTATGTATTATAATGGAAGAGCAAAGGAAAAATTAGGGACATAATATAGTGGTAGTATGACGGTCTCCAAAACCGTTCGCGAGGGTTCAAATCCTTCTGTCCCTGCCATTGGACATATGCCGCTTTTAGCGGTTTGACATATACTATGAAGCCTATTAGGGTTTCTTTTTTTGTGAAAAAACGCCATTATTTTATTTGAATACTAGCGTTATTTTTTAATTATTATTGTTCTCAGAATATGTATAGTTACTTTAAATATTATATTTGTCTATGTCTTTTCTTAAAGAATATTAATAAATACTCTTTTTAAAACAAATAACTTTTCTTTTTTAATATTCAATATTCTCTTTTTTTCTTAATTGCTTAGTTCTAACCTTTTCGTCTATTTTTTCTTCTTGGTATAAAACTTTGACTATGCGGTTATAATTGTCAATAATAAGTGCTTCATCTAAAGATACATAAACCCAAAAATTAATTCCGGGATATTCTGGCAATATTTTTTTAATAGATCTATAATCAATTGCAACATAAAATTTTTCAGAACCATCTCTAATAATAATTTGCTGTGTTATCATTAAAGCATAAGCATTTCTTAACTTTGCAATCTCTGGATCATCGTCAAGATTATCTAAAGTGCTAATATATGATTTTGTAGCTAAATAATCATTAATTTTATCGTAAAAATCATTATAACATTTAATTGCATTTGCTAAAAAATTTGCTGCCATAATGATTGAGTCTGGATATTTACTGTTTTCTTCAAACCCTTGTTTAATTCCTGGTAAATTGGGGTTAAAATACATCGTTTCCATATTTCCGGCACTGTTGGAAGAGATAATGGTGGTGCAATATTGACTTATATTTAAATCACGTTCTGGAATATCATAGGGAAGTAACTCATCTTTTACGTGGTTAAAGTTGGCCGAAACTAAATTGCTTGGTAAATAAAAATCAAAAGAAAAAAATTTGCTTTTTTCAGAATTGCCATTTAATATTTCTGCCAATTTAGCAGCCACAGTATGATTTAAATCATCTGTAATTTCAAAACCTTCAAATGACTTTATTATCGCACCATCAACTTCTTTATAATAATACGTTACATTCGCCATTATATCAGCAAGTATCATAACAGATTTTGAAACGGGCAAACAAGCCTCAATAAATTCTCTTGTAAATTCACCTAAACCAAGATTCAAAATAAAAAACAAAGCTACATCTGGCTCAAAAAGTAGGCTAAATATTAGAGAAAGTGAACATTTTAATATTTCCTGATCCAGTTCAGGTCTATCTGCTAAAAAAGTTCTTATCAGATTTCTATAATACCGTGCTGCGAGGGCAACCGGCCCATAATCGGGTGTATTGGCTGCTATAAAATCAGTCAGTTCATATACATAATTCGCAAATCCTGGGCGATAAATTCTAACATTACTAAATTTGTCTTTTAAATTATCAATATATTTATTTGATGCAGGTACCATAATTACTAAAACTCCTTTGTTAATATTTTTTATTAGTATTTTGATTACTCATCATAGCAATCTTTAAAGGTTATAACTACTTATTTTTCGTTATAAAATATTTTTTCTTTAATATTTAATTCACGAAAGATATTATACAAGAAAAATTCCGTCTAGACAACTAAAATCAGTAAGAAGTTTAAAGTCCAAGGCCAGTATGAAAATATTGTGAAAATCAAACTTAAACATCTTAACTAATGTATTATGAGCATAGCGATAGATAGTAGAAACCATTAGTAATGATAATGCTAATTATGAATTAAGAATTATAGATACCGTTGCGTATAGAGATAATAACGTTAAAAGTGGTGAGATTGCAAAATTATATTGAATGCTTTAAATCATGATAGTTAGAAATTATTAATGATTTGAAAGATTATATCATTGCTATATAAAAGTTTATTCAATGCATTAAAGACTTATATAAAGAACTCTGAATAAAAAATTATATAGTATCTTAACTACCCCATTACTACTAAAATAAATAGCAGTCATATATGACAAATATAATAAATAAAAAATAGCATTAGGTATAGTACTATTATAAAACTTTGAACTCAAATAAAAATTAAGATATCCAAGTAAATAAAGAATAAAATAAGTCAGTATAAATAGCGGTATTATCGCTACAAATAAAATAAGTATATCAATATATAATTCGTACGAAGATGCATTAGAAAAATAGAATATCCCCACCGGTATTAAAGATATAAATGTACTTAAAAGATACTTCTTTTCGGCAACTAATTTTTGTATTTTTAAACTAAATGGTATAAATAAAGTTATCGGCGTAGCAATCAGTCCATCATACATAATCCAAATAAATAAGAAACAAACGTGTATAAACAATATCATAATTATCACCTAGTTTTATGGTAACATAAAAAATTAATAGATTCAAATTCAGTATCAACTAAATATATTAATTTTATAAAAGATACTTATTAATATAATCATACTCTACTAATTGTAGAGTGTTTTTTATATACATATATGTTATTCTTAAACCAATGATATATTTATATATTAAAATTTGTTATATATTGAGATAAAACTAAATATTAAAAAAATTTTAATTAGAAAGGAACTAATCTATAAAAAGTTAATATTTATAAAAGATTAATTACGTGTGATACAATGAATAACGAAAAACGAGGAAAATTCTTAAAAAACTTAAGGAAATCAAAAAAGCTGACTCAAGCCCAACTAGGAGAATTAATCAACTATTCAGACAAGAATATTTCTAAATGGGAAAATGGCATATCTTTTCCAACTGATCCAGAAACACTTACAAAACTAAGTTCTATATTTAATGTGTCTTTTGAAGAATTGCTTTATGGTGATTTTAAAAATGAAGATAATACTGAAAAAATAACCGAATCAACATTAGAAGTATACATAGATAATTATAAATCTAAAATAAAGTTTAAAAAATTGATGTGTTTAAGCTTGGCAACATTATTAATTTTCTCTATTATATTTTTATTATCAACATATTTTATTTTTATCAGAGGAAAAATAAATTCCTATAAAATAACAGGATCAACAAAAAATGGTGAGTCAATAAGTGGTTCATTGTTCATTTCTAATGATATTTCTATTCTTAATTTTAATAAGATTAAGAACATTGAAGATGTTGCAGAAATTTATC
>CAKORQ010000112.1 GCA_934101445.1 uncultured Bacilli bacterium
ACTAATTTTCATATTAATAGAAGGAACTAAATCTTTATATTTAGTTTTATCTACAACAATACCATAAGTATTAGCAAGATTTACTAATTTATCACTATCTAAAGTTAATTTTAAATAATTTATATACTCTCCACCAATACTAGCAGAAGAACCATTTTCGGAATCAGAAAAATTATATTTTAAACTTTTAATAGCCAATCCATATTTATCATAATCAGTACATGTAAAAATTTTTTCTTTTAATGAATCAACAGTAACCCCACTCATCGCCATCATAGACTTTATAATTTCAGGAAAATACATTGCAGATATCATAGCCATTCCCACTTTATCCTGCGTTACACTTGTAACAGGATCATCGTATAGCAAATAATCATCTGTATATTGTACTGCAAAAATCGCATCTCCATCAGAATAAAAATCTAATGTTTTATTAGTACTGTTAACTTTAGTATTAAAACTACCCTTATTAAGATATTCAGATACTTCATTAATAGTAAAAATTTTAGCCTCGACTTTCATAAAACTAATTGGTATTAACATTGCCAAACCTAATAATAATTTTTTTCTTTTCATACTACCCTTTTTCCTTCTATTTTTCTTTATTTTCTAAAGTATTTCTTAAAGTTTTATAATAATCAGGCTCAATTAAATCAATTGCATTTATACTACATTCTAAGGACTTTTTATATTCGCCTTTAAAGAATAAGTTTTCAGATTTAATTAAGGCTATATCTAAATTATTATTTAAAGAACGATATCTATTTCCATAAACAATACTCATTTCTGCCATATAAGCACTTTTAACTACTTCTTTCGCTGTATTATATAATTTAACGGCTAGGTCTCTTGCCGTATCAACCCTAACATTTAAAGTCTTAATTGATATTGGCTTTTTATTTAATTCCACTTTAACATCATCAATAGCGCCCTTTGCCTCAGCCATATAAGTATAATAATAATCAGGAACCATGGGTAAAGAATACTCATTTAACTTCCTCTTAGCCTTAATAAGCACTTCTTTTATTTGATCTAACTGCTCTCTTGCTTCTAACTCATCTTCTTTTAAATTACCAAAAGTATCATAAAAGTTATTTAACTTTAAAGCCACTTCATCTAAGGCTCTATCTAATTTTTGCATCTCTTTAGAAAGTCTAGTATAAGCAACCGTCTTATTCCGATGATGACTTACTATTACTTCATAATTTTTCTTAATCTCTTTAAGTTCTTTGGCTATCTCTTCTAAAATATCTAAATCATTATCTTTAATATCATAAGAATACTTATAATCACTAGTTTTTCTTCTTAACTCATTATTATTTCTTTCTAACTTATTAGCGCGTACTAAAACATTCCGTAACTCATCTTCAAAAGTTTTCTTGGCTAATCTTTCCTTATCAAATTCATTATATAAGTTATCAAAATAATCTAATATAGTCTTTAATTCCACCGAAGAATCAGTTATATTTAAAACATTAATTTTCTCTAAATCATCGGCAATCGTCTTTTTAGCCTCTTTAATACTATTATCTATATTTAAATAATCTAAGTTATAACCACTTCTTACCATACTATCTTTAATTGACTTAATATCATCTAGTTTTCTTGGTATTAACTTCGTCCCCATTAAAATAATGGCCGGGCCTTCTTTAATAACTAACTCTAAATTACCAATCATATTATCTAAGGCTTTAATAATCTTATTAACTTCACTATAATTATTTTTTTCCATAGTTACTTCAAAATTACTAAATAACTTATCAATATTTTCAAATTGCAGTTCTATTGGTTTACTTATATAAGTATACTCCATTTTATGATTATTATATTCATTTAAAACTAAACGATATCTAGTCTTTAGAGAAGTTGCTATCTCCCGATTCTTTCCTTTAGATAAAGTAATTTTTTTAATCTCTTTAAGTAAATAATCACTTTTAGCCTTTACTAAGTAAATATCAAACTCTACCGTTCCTAATAACTTATTTAATTCTTTATATTTCTTATTATCATATAAATCTTCTAATTTTAATAAATTATCTGTAATCTTGGGAATATCTTCTTTTTTTATAGTATCAAATCTACTTCTTAAATTAGTATAGACTTCTTGCATTAAATCATTATTTACAAATTCCTCAACCGTTTGAAGACTACTCATTATATCAGAAGATATTATTTGATTCTTATCTCTTTCTAATTCTTCTAATTCTTGTTTATACTTATTTTTCTCTTTTTTATTTATTTTATTTAAAACAATAATAATAATTAAAACTGAAACTATATAATAAGTTACCCCAAGTAAAATAAAGGTTGTTTTATTCATAAGTACCACCAATACTTTCTTATATCATATACCCTACTTACTTAAATTCTATCATATTTTTATTATTTAGTCATCTAAATCTAATTCATATGGACTATCAATATTACCTTCACCTTTAATAGTTAAATGACCATCAATATTTATAATAGGAATCATACTGCAAGTATTATTAGCCTTAGTATAAGATAACTTTCCCTCTTTATTTAATACTGTTATATAAGCCCCATAATAATAACTGTAAGGCGTTGAGGTACAAGTATTTTTATTTAAGAATAAATAATTATCTTGATTATTAAACTTTGAACTAAAGCCAATTATACTTACCTCATCAGCACTTAATATTCCTATTTTACCACTATATTTACCCCCGTAATCACGGTCCCCTGCACTACATTCTAAACTAGGACTATCTTCATCAAATAATCTTTTATTACCACTATAAGTTATTTGATTATAATACTTAGTATAGGTTGTATCAACACAGTAATCCTTAGTAACTAAGTATTCCTCATATTTACTTATATTTTCTTCATACCAAGTATTAAGAGCCTCAGAAGCACTACTAGTATTAAAAACAACATTTTCTTCTTTATTAGAATATTCATTAAACTGATTATCTATATTATTATTTACAAAGGCTAACTTAATAGACTTATCACTATTAATACCTACTATTCTTAAGATATAATCATCTAATTTAAAATAATTATTTGTTGGATTACCCCTAAAATAATAATTATTATCTATTTTAACTAAACCCGTCTCTATAATATCACTACTATAATCAATATTACTTATAATATTAGGATTATCATTTAATATTTTTTCAACAAAAGTAGGCTTTATTATTTGGTTACTAGCCACTACTTCATAAGTACTATAAAAAGTATTTTTATCTTTACTAGTAGCGGCATATTCATCTAACCACATTCTAAGATTAAGTCTAATACTCTTATTAGGTTCTAAATCATATTTATATAATCTTTTCTTTTCTTTAATATTAGAATCACTATTCTTCAAAGTTTTTAAATCACTTAAAAGGGTTGGTTCTAAAGTTATATCTCCATTTATATAAGTTTTAACTTTATTACTATTAATAGTAGTAGTATTTAATACATTTAAATATACTTGAATAGTCTTTATATTACTACACTTATTAGTTATAGATATACTTCTTGCGGAAGAACCTTTACCATCTATATCTTTTTGAGCCTCCGGATTAACTAAGTTATATGTTAATTCATCACTATATATTATATCAACACAAGAAGTTGTATTTGCCATTATATTACTATTATCTATCTTCCATAAGGAATAAAAGACGGTAATAGTCCCCAGTAATACTAATATTATGGCTAAAATTATCAACCTCTTTTTATAAAATTCCTGCATATTATTATCCTCTTACTTTAATACTAATATAGGTATGTCCTTTAGTCAAGTTATTTGTTTTCTTTAAGCATATTTATTTCAAATAAAAAGCAAGACTTATAAAGCCTCACTTAGTAATATAGTTAATAGCATAGAATTTAGGTATAAGTCATTAAAATTCTATCTTACCTTTTTAAGTAATACATTACTTAATAGATAACTGATACGGATCAGATTTTGATCCTGTACCTGCACTAATAGAGATATTAGATTTTAAAAATAAGGTCGGACGCACCCCAAGATTATAATCAGTGTTAAGATCATAGACATAACCACT
>CAKORQ010000113.1 GCA_934101445.1 uncultured Bacilli bacterium
TGGCTGGTTATACATTATACGAATGTCATACAGAAGAAGAAATTCAATCCTTTAAAAAATATTATCATCAAGGTGAAGAAATATGCACCTTTAAAGGTGGCCGTCTAGATAGTTGTATAGTTTTTTTCGCCGTTAAAGATAACGTTGAGGAAATAAAAAGAGAAAACTTTTCTAAACCTCGTCGTGAAGATGAATATGGTACCAGTGTTATAAGCATTCAATTTTCCCGTGATAGCTCTAATACTTTATCTATCAAAAATAGATATAATCATCGCGTTAATAATCCTGATAATACCTTCTATAACAACCTAGATAATATCATTCCAGGACTTACTTATAGCTTTAGTCAATATTATAAATTAAATTGTAATCCTACCTTTAGTTCTAAATTGAAACTAGAAAATTTTGTTCTTGGTAACGATAAAAAATTTCGTCATTATAATATCGAAAATCAAAATATCTATTTTTGCGAAAATAATTATTTGTTAATAAATAATAAAGTAGATGAGACTTATGTTAAAAAGCCCGAACGTTATATCTTTTTAGATACCTATGTCTTAGATTTGCAAAATAAGACATTAATCAATTTAATACCTAGATTTTCCAATGAATTTGACCATATTTTAGACGATTTACAAGATTTAACTGTATCGAAAACAACCGATAAAAACCGTAAGATAACAATTACTCATAATGATGGTACTAGTTTAGAATTAATAATAGATTCATCGGGAAATGTTATAGAATACACGGATGAATATTCTACTTACATCGGTAGTGATTTTATGCGTACCAACTATGGGCTTAGAACAATTAATATTCCTAAAGTAACAAGTATTGGTGATAACTTTCTAATTTTAAACTCTAAAATTCAACGTCTAGATTTACCAGAAGTGCTAGATATTGGTAACTCATTTTGTTCAAATGCTAGAGAAATAAATTATGTAAATGCTCCTAAATTAATAAGGGTTGGTACCAGCTTTTTAAATGCTAGCGAAAATTTATTGAACCTTGAACTACCTAGTTTAGAAAAAGTCGGTGATTCTTTTATGAGTGGTTCAGATAATTTAATTACTTTAAATGTTCCAAAATTACGGGAAGTTGAAGGCTTTTTTCTCATGAATAATACTACTTTACAAAATGCATCATTTCCTAACTTAATTCTAAATGCTGGCGGCGATTCAATGAAATATTTCGGCTTCCTCCGTGATAATAGAGTTTTAAAAAGCTTTTATGTCCCCAAATGTAGTGAAGAAGAATTAAGAAAGTTCTTTGCTAAAAATCCTTGGCTTGCCAAAGCTTATTTAAAAACAATTAAGGATACTATTAATAATTCTAAAAGTAATCAACCGGAAATTAATGATACCAACAATCATTCTAGGTAAAAAAGATAAGAACTACTTAAAATTAAACTATTTAACTTAAGTATATTCCTATCTTTTTTTACTTTTGATTTTCTTTCTTTATTATTTGATATAACTCTTCAATAAACGGACTTCTTAAAGAAGTGTCGTGATTAACTAATAAATAAACATGATTCTTTGTTCTAGTAAGCCCAACATAGAAAACTCTTCTTTCCTCCGCATAGGCATACTTTTCTTCATTATCCTTTGGTCTAAATAATTCCTCCATCCAGAAATTACTTCTATTTTCAATTGGAAAATCTCTATCCAACCCAATAATAAGAACTTCATCATAAGTAAGACCCTTAGATTTATGAATACTCATAGCCTCAATTTTAATATCTTCAAAACCCACCAAAGTAACTTTCGTCCCAATATTATCTCTAAAATCTTCATCATTAAATAGTTCCTTAATATTCTTGTTTTTTCTAGCTAAAATTAAAACTTTGTAATCTGGATGAGTTAAATGAATGTTAACAATTAATTCTTTAACTTTTGTTACTTCATCATCAAACCCAATAAATTGAATTGGTCTATCAACACTCTTAGATGAAATTAATTCTTTTTTTATTTGCATGGGATTTTTCATAACAAACTTCCCACTATAATCAATAAGTTCTTTGCTATTACGATAAGTTCTGGAAATATATAAAATCTTAGCATAAGGGAAATATTTTTGAAAATTATAAATATAACCAATTTTAGAACCATTAAATGCATAAATAGACTGCCAATCATCACCGACTGCAACTATCTTAGCGTGGTTTTTAACAATTATATTGTTAACTAAAGTATACTTATCTTGTGATATATCCTGATACTCATCAATAACTAAATACTTAAAATTTAACTCTTTATCATTAGCGCGACTTATATACTTATTAGCATAATAAATCATATCAGGGAAATCAAATTTATATTCATTCGGACTACTAAACAAGAATTTTTGATAATACTTATAAAAATCCCATATAAAACGATACTGTATCTCACTAATTTCCTTTTCATCTGGATTAATTAAATCATTTAAATAATTTTTAATAATAGTCTCTGCAAAATTTCTATTAACTGATGACTTTATTTTTTCAATACAATTAAAATAAAGATTTCTTAAAGAATATACTTGCCCTAAAGAATGTCTATCTAAAAGTTTGCTTATTATATCTCGATTGTCCATTTTTTCTAACTTAAATCCTAGATATTCTAATGATGTTCTTAAATTACTAAGTAAGTTTTGACCTTCATTATAATCAAGACCAATGAATTTATTGTGATGAGCCTTGTGATACTTAATTTTTTCTAACATATTCTTTTTATAACGATTATATTTACCATCTTCAACTTCTGATAACCCAAAATATTCAATATAAATTTCTTCGCTACCAAGATAAATTGTAAAATCAGGGTGATAAGGTTTATTATTATCTAGTAACTCTGGATATACTTTTTCATAGTCATAGGAAATATTATGCATAAAAAGAAAGTTAGCAATCATTGCTTCTCCCTTGGATTTAACCAGTTCATTCTTAATGGTATAAATATTTTCTTGATTATAATCATGGTCTAGTTGCATTCTTATATGACTATCTAAATCAGTAATCTGGGATATACGATATTCCTTATAAGCCTTAAAAAATTCCTCGTAAGTATCAAAATTCATATAATTTTTCTTAAAGAAATCGCCAAATTTAACTAGATTATCCTGACTAAAAACTTCTATTAACTTTTTTAAACTTTCTTTTCTTGCAAACAATCTTTCTGATAAATATTGTAAGAATACTTTATTTTTAGTATTATCATCAACAACACTGCATTTTCTACCCTTAAAAATAGAACGAATATACATAAGACCGAGTGAATGAAAAGTTGTAACATTAGCGAGAATACCAAAATCTAATCTAATTCTTTTATCCAACTCTTCAGTAGCTTTTTTAGTATAACTCATGACGCATATTTCTTCTGGATTAATCTGACAAATATCAACTAAATATTTTACTTTCGCTGCCATGGTCGTAGTTTTTCCAGTACCAGCGCCCGCAATAATAAGCGAGTAATCTTCATCACTTAAAATCGCTTTTATTTGTTCTTCATCTAACTTAATATTATCATCTATACCACTATACATGGTTTCAAAATATGATTTATACTTCTTATATTTTTTATCTAAAATTTCATTATTATAATTATCTAAATTAAAATTTCTTGGTTTTACTTCTTTTTTAGTTGTGGCATCTATATACTTAGAAATATACTCTCTATTATGATATTTCTCTAAAAAAAGGTTACTGTTATCCATCAAAATACTTCCTATTCTAAAAATATCCTACCATATATTATTAATTTATACTAGAGTATGTTATGATATTTATGGAAATGGAGTAACTGTGAAAGTAAAAAATTTAAGTAAATATTTTAATGAAAAAATATTAAGAAAGTGATATGACTATTTTAGTAGTGGTAAAGTTAAAGCTATTTATAAATCTAGTAATATTTATGAGGCACTTGTTAAAGGAACTTTAAGAATAAACGACAATGTTCCAGCGGGATATTATTCTAAAGGTGATGTTTCTGAGGTAAAAATGTATTTCACTTCATATT
>CAKORQ010000114.1 GCA_934101445.1 uncultured Bacilli bacterium
ATAATTGACTGAGAAACATCTAACACATCAAATCAAATGTATCTCTTTTTTTATTTAAGAACTTCCGTTCTTTCAATAGTAGTATAGCATAATCAAAATTTTTTGCAACTATTATTTAAGAATACATTAATAATATATACTAATATTTTATATTTATACTAAATAAATAATAATTACAAATTCCTGTTTTTATAATTTATGGCTAATTTGCAGTCTACTGCAAATTAACCATTTTTATTTTAACTAAAAAGATTAGCACTTAAAACCATACTAATCTTTATAATTATTATTTTCTATTAACTCTAAATCTTTCGTTAGGATCTAAAATCTTCTTACGAAGTCTAATAATAGCAGGAGTAACTTCAACATATTCATCTTCTTCGATAAATTCCAAAGCCTCTTCTAAACTAAATGTCTTAGGAGTAACTAAAGCAATGGCATCATCGGCTGACTTACTTCTGGTATTAGACATTTCTTTATTCTTACATGGATTAACATTTAAGTCATTATCCCTATTATGAATACCGACAATCATACCGACATAAATATCAGCACCTGGTCCAACAATCATTTGACCTCTATCTTGTAAGTTATATAATGAATAACCTAAAGCCTTACCAGTTTCCATTGAAACTAGAACTCCGTTCTTACGACCTCTAATCTCACCAGCATATGGTTTATATTCATCAAATGAACGAACCATAATACCTTCACCCTTTGTATTAGTAATAAAGGCACTTCTATAACCAATTAACCCACGAGTTGGGGCACTAAATTCTAAATGCGTATATCCTTCTTCTCCGTTAGACATAACAAGTAAAGTAGCCTTTCTTTCTTGTAAATCCGAAATAATTGTAGAAGCATAATCACTTGGTGTATTAACGATTACTGTTTCATAAGGTTCACATTTGCGTCCATCAATTTCTTCAAATAAAACCTCTGGTTTAGAAACACATAATTCATAGCCTTCACGACGCATTTCTTCAAGTAATACTGATAAATGTAATTCACCACGACCAGATACTTTAAACCCATCAGTTCCTGGTAATTCTTCAACTTCTAAACCAACATTAGTTTCTAATTCTTTTTCTAATCTTTCTTTAATATGACGAGAAGTCAAGAACTTACCACTTTGCCCTGCAAATGGTGATGAGTTAACCATAAAGTTCATTGACAAAGTTGGTCTTTCAATAATAATAGGAGGTAGAGGATCAACAACACCTTGAGGACATAAAGTATCACCAATTGAAATATCCTTACAACCAGCAACTGTTACAATATCCCCGTAGTAAGCCTCACTTACTTCTTTTTTCTTAATACCTTCGTTTACAAATAACTTAGAAATTCTAAAAGATTCAACCGCACCAGTATTACGACATAAAGTAACCATTTCACCGGTTTTAACAACACCCTTTGTAACACGACCAATACCTAAACGGCCAATAAAGGAATCATAATCTAATTGGGAAACTTGAAGTTGTAAAGTATCGTCAACACTACCTTCATAAGGTTTAACTTGTTTTAAAACTGTATCAAGTAATGGTGAAATATTATCTGCTAAATTATTTAAATCAAGTGTCGCTTTGCCATCTCTTGCAACTCCATAAACTATTGGAAAATCTAATTGTTCATCCGTTGCATTTAATTCCATAAATAAATCAAAAGTCATATTAACTACTTCTTCAGGTCTTGCATCTTTTTTATCAATCTTATTTATGAAAAGAATAGGTCTTAAATTCTGTTCCAAAGCCTTCTTAAGAACAAATCTTGTTTGAGGCATTGGTCCTTCCTTCGCATCAACAATTAGAATAACTGTATCAACAGTACGCATAATTCTTTCAACTTCACTAGAAAAATCCGCATGTCCAGGAGTATCTACAATATTAATCTTATAGTCCTTATATCTAATCGCACAGTTCTTAGAATAAATAGTAATACCTCTTTCTCTTTCTAAGTCATTACTATCCATAACTTGCTCATGAACTACTTCATTATCTCTAAATACTCCATTTTGTTGTAATAATGCATCTACTAAAGTACTTTTACCCGCATCTACATGCGCTACTACTGCAATATTTATAATCTTATCCATAAATAAAACCCACTTCCATTTAATACTTTTAAGATATTACTACATTTTTTTCTAAATTACAAGTAGTAAATACCTATTTTTCTATTTCCTGGTTCAACCATAAATAGACATTTATAAATAGAAATTTTTAATTCCTTAACTTTAAATTATTATTTTCATCTGCCATAACCAAATCTTGCTTAGTTTATTTATCTTGTTTAGTTTCTTCACATTAATATTTCTAACCATAATTATTCATGACTTTCTAAACTTTTACAAGTGCTTTTTATATGTTTTTTTTAAAAGTTGTGACTTTGTCTACAATTTTAATTTGATCCACGACTAAAAGCACCAAAATTTCTGATTTTTTAAAAAATTGGTGTTAAAAAGGTGACATATTTTCAATAAAATGTTAAACTAATCTTGTTGGTTTGAGTTATTCATGCATAACGCATAAATAATTCTAATTAGTTTAGTGGAACAGGCAGTTAAACAAGCATAGTAATGTTTACCTTCCTGTTTTTTCTTTTTATAATAAATGTAAATTGGATTTTCTTTATCACATTTAGCAGATATAGTTATTATGTTTCGACTACAATTAAATAAAATTTTTCTAGCATATCTATTTCCACGTTTAGAAATAGGACCATGATAATTTATTGATTTACCAGATTGAACTATGGTTGGATCTAATCCACAGCTAGCATTAATTTGCTTAACATTATTGAATCTAGTAATGTCTTTTAATTCGGCAATTATTAAAGATGCAGATAAATCTGCTATACCAAATACGGAAACAATACTATTAAAGTTTTTTGTTTGTTTAGCAAGTTCAATCAATCGATTTTTTACTTCATCTTTTTGTTCAGTAATATCAATAATGATTTTAGATAATTGTTTTAAATTATTAACATCTTCGGAGTTTTCGCTTACTCCAGGATAAGAATTTCTAGCATATTCTTTAATAGTATTTGCTTTTCTCTTATAATAGTTAAGATGCCTGTTGTTTGTATTAGCCATATTATAAGCAAGAGCATCAACTCTTTTTTCTTTAATAATATAGGCATGAGGAAATTCTTTGATAAAATTTAATGCCGTTAATTCATAAATTTTTTCGTTTCTAAAACATAATTCAAATTCTGGAAAACATAGATGTAATAATTCTTTATACCGATTTTTATATCTGTTTAATCCTTCTTCTAGATGGTGATACTGTCTGGATAGTTCATTTAATTTAGTATAAATTTCATCCTCCGTATAATTTCTATCTGGGATACTCCCTTTCCAAAATAAATTAGTTAATTTAATACAATCTTGTTTATCAGTTTTTGTCTTTCTAATTGTATTAGTTATTTCTTTGCTAATAAGCGGATTAAAGACAATAACATGATAATTATTTTCTCTAAAAAATCTTTCTGGTGCTTTGTGATAAATACTAGTTGCTTCCATAATAACAGTTAAGCTATCTTTAATGTTAAGTTTGTTAATATTACAATCAATCAATTCAAAATAAATTTTATTATGAACATACTCTGTAGGTTCCAATAAAACTTCTCCAGCATTTGAAGATAACATAAACATGCTTTTACCTTTAGCAACATCAAGAACTAAAACATACTTCATATAATACTTCCTTTTCTAGTTTGACTCTTAGTGCTTAAAATTATCTCATCATGCTTGTTATATGGATTCAAGACCCTACTTTCTAAGACTAGATTAATAATAAGATAAGAGACGGGCAGTCACGAATATGGATTCAAAGACCCTTGGTATAATCTGCCCAAACTCAAACATATTTTTATTCTTTCTTATAAGAAAGAATAAAAATATTCTATCATAAATTAATGCGTTTTCTTTTCATTAATTTACACCTTAAAGTATACATGGTATAATCTAATTGTTGAAAGAGAAA
>CAKORQ010000115.1 GCA_934101445.1 uncultured Bacilli bacterium
TTTCTATACTACTCATCTATATATAGTCTATTTATATTGTTTTATTAAAAACTTTTTTATTTACTTTATTTGCGATTACGTAAGTTATTATTATTAAAATACATATAACCATATATAAATATTTAAAAGTCCACATTCCTTTAATAACACATTCTCTACATACAAGCCACGTAATAAAGTAAAAAATACTCCTAACTATAAAATAAGTTCTATTTACAACTAAATATTTTTTCCTATTGTTTGATGAATATGCGCTTATTATACTGCCCCATATGGGGTCACCTAAAGTTCCAGTAAAAGCTGTAATAATATATGTGGCTAAAATTCCTTGCCATGACATTATTATAGATGAAATAAGAAAACTAATTGTATCTATCAACGCAATTATAGTTTCAAAAAGCATTAGTTTTCCATTTACTTTTATTTTATTTAATATTTTACCTGATATTATAAATAATAAAATTGCTTCAAGAAGAGTATATATTGCATTTAAATACCCAACTTTATTTGTTGTAAGAGGTAATAATTCCTCAAATGCACCCCATGATATACACCATAATCCCGCTAATATTCCAAATAATGTAGTAACCAATATTGCATTATTTTTTTCTTTTTCATCCAAAGTTTCTGAAGAATCTATTGATTCCATAACATCTTCGTTTTCTACATTTTTTAATTTTAAACTTATTATAGTTCCAAATATAATTAATACAAAATATCCAATAAAATATGCATTCTTACTTAAATCATATATGTATTGACTAGTTACTAGTCCTAAAAAGCCTCCTATAACCTGTGATTTTTCTTCTTCAATAAAACAAGATGATTCTAATTCTTTATTAGAAGTATTTAACTTAGTTACAGATGATGCTTTTATACCAGATAAAATACCCATAATAATGGTAAAAGTATATATTGTATAAACTGTTTTACATCTTGAAATAATTACTCCTAAAATTAAAAACATAATCATATGAAATATATGATATTTTTTATAATTGACTTTTATTGCGAAATTCATAATAAACTTAAAGCAACGAGATATAAGTTTTGCAAATTCAAAAACTATTGGAACTGATACAGCAACCCAGGTAGTCACATTATTTGCAAGCAAATATAAAACAATAACTCTTATGAAGTAATGATTAATAAATGAATCTATTATACAACTCCATCTTACCAGATTTATATAACTACTATTTTGTTTCATTAATTCACCATTATCTTATAAATTATGTTATAGTACACATCATACCATGAATAAGCACGGTATATATTATCACTTGTGCATGATTTATTATAAGATGCATTAAAGCATACTACTGGTATTTCTTTTGATATATTATTTATATTTTCTACTTTATCTTCAATCATAATATCTATTTTATTTTC
This sequence comes from uncultured Bacilli bacterium, assembly GCA_934101445.1. Classification (GTDB taxonomy): domain Bacteria; phylum Bacillota_I; class Bacilli_A; order RF39; family UBA660; genus CAG-605. The sequence continues at coordinate 1,393 of CAKORQ010000115.1, forward strand.
TTTACATATTTCTAATTTATCTTCTGGTGCGAATATTATCTTGTCATAATGTATGTTATTTTGCTTTAGCCAATTTTTAACAATATTTCTCATTCTTTCTCCTTCAGGAGTATCTTTATCCGTTAAAAATCTAGCAGTTATTATATATATTTCAAATTCTTTTTCTTTTAATTTATCAATTACTTCACCTGAAAATTTTCTAGCTGGTTCATTTACTGCATAATCATACAAATATTCTTTCCAAAATTCTGAATCCATTTCACTTGTTACATTAAAAACAGTATCACTATCATATCCACTTGGATTTACAATATTCTTATTATATTTTAAGAAATATTTACTCCCATAATCAAGTTGCCATTTTTCAAAATCTGTTAATACTCCATCTATATCTATTCCTATTCTCATCTTTCTTTTTCCTCTCTAAAAAATGTTTTAATAAACATCTTAAAAAATAAAATGTCATTCATTACTTCTGGATGCCACTGAACTCCTATAATATTATTTTTTTCAATTGCCTCTACAGTTCCATCTTCAGATACTGCAGATATAATAAAGTCATTAGCAACCCTTTTTATAGATTGTTTGTGATATGAATTAACATTGATATTCTCAGTATATATTGAACTTAAAAATGTGTTCTTTTTAATATTTATTTTATGTAAATTGTTACCTAAATTATGATTATCAATATGCTGATTTAAAATCCCACCAAAATAAACATTTATTGACTGAACACCACCACAAATACCCAAAATTGGTTTATTTGAATTAGAAAAGAGTTTAATCGCTTCTTTATCTAGTTTGAACTCATCAATGTTATACTTTTCTCCTATTATTGGTTTCTCATTATAATAATGTGGTGGAATATTTATACAAGATCCAGTTATAATGAGTCCATCGCATAAATCACATACCTTTTTTAAATTTTTGATAGAAACAATTGGAAATAATAATATATTTAATTCATCAAAAATATTTTTATAGTATTCTGTCAAATAATATCTATTATTAAATGGTGATTCTTCTTTTATATTTTCTACTCTTTCAATTATTGCCAAAATCATTTCTATTGCTCCTTAATACATTTAATTTTATAATATATATCATACCAACTATATACCCTAGTTAAGTTAGAAAATTCTTTATTTCTATTATATGGATAATCAAACACAAAAATATTAGTATTATATAATAATTTTCTTAAGTTAATTGGATCATCCTCAATCATAATATTAATATTATGATCTTTACAATATTTTCCTTTATCTTTTACATCAAATACAATTTCATCATAGTATATTTTATTTTCTTTTAACCAGTTTTTAGTAATTTTTTCTACATCATTTTTTAAGTCATCAGGAAACCATTCATCACCATTTCTTCTAGCAGTTATTATATATATTTTATTGCCTTCACTTTTTAATTTTTCTATTACTTCAGATGCATATTTTTTAGTAGGTAATGTTATAACAAGGTCTTTTCTATATTTATTCCAAAACTTATGAGCAACTTCATCACCCCATAAAAACATATCTGTTGTATCTATTGCATTAATATTGTCTAATTTGTATTTTCCAATTTCATTACAAAATTTTGTACCATAATCTATACAAAAATTATACTGAGAATTTAATACTCCATCTATATCTATTCCTATTTTCATTGTTATTTTTTCCTTTCTTTTAAAAATGCATATATACTTGTTAATAATATCAACACATAACCTATTATCATAAATGTACTTCCATAATAAATATAATATGTACCATATAAAATACCTACTATAACTCCTGATATTCTGATTAATTTCATATCATCTTTCCATAAGCAATAAGCTCTTGCCATTGATGCTACAGCAATATATAACCATCCATGTAAATGCACAACTAATAACAATTATTAATTCAAATTTAATAATTCTTTTTCTTTAAGATATTTTAATATAAATTTAATACAACCCTCTACCAGTTTATTCATTTTATTTTCTGATAATATTTGATAATTTTCATTATCTTTTATCTTCTTATGAGATGTATCTAAATACTTACCTACTGCATATATTTGCTTTTTATCTAATTTAAGTTCTTCAATTTCTTTTAAATAATTACTATTTAAACAAAATCTAAAATTATTTTTTCTTACTGAGATACTATTATTAAACTTTCTAAAATCATTTTGTTTCATAGAATTAGATTTTTTAAAATCGCAATTAAATATTGTTCCATCTGATTTTTTCACACCAATATATATACCATTTTCATCTTTCATAAAATAATTATTATAAATATAATTATTAAAATAATAGTCAGTTAACAAATGAACTAAATATCCCATTAATACTGGATTTTTAAATTTATCTTTATATTTATTATACATTTTATCATAATCAGGAAGATTAATACCTATTAAATAATCTTCTCTTTTAATAAAATGTGTTGTTGTTCTTGGAATATTTCTCTTTAAATTTCCTATATTATATCTATCTTGATCTGGAAGTAAATTTCCTATCATAAAATATTTTTTATTTACTTTAATTGTCTTATTTACCTGATTACCAATATATGAATGTATTTCCCAGC
>CAKORQ010000116.1 GCA_934101445.1 uncultured Bacilli bacterium
AATTAGTACTTTAGATAGTACAAAAATAATTTATGATGCGGTTAAGGAATTGATAAAAAAATGAATTTAAAATGTGAGATTTTAGAAAATGTTAATTTAAAAGAATATAACACTTACCGAATTGAGGCTGGGTGCCAATATATGGCCTTACCCAAAACAGTTAAGGAAATCCAGGAGGTTATTGGCTATTGCTTGCATAATGGTATTAAGTATTTTGTTTTAGGTAATGGTTCTAATGTTATTCTTGATGGTGATTTTAAGGGCATTGTAATTAATATGAAGAATTTAAATGATGTAAAACTAGTGGGAGATACTGATATTATCGCCTATAGTGGTATTATGATGCCAAAATTAGTTAAGTTTGCTGTTAAGAATAATTTAGCCGGTTTAGAATGGGCAAGTGGTATTCCGGGAACTTTAGGGGGCGGAATATATGGCAATTGTGGCGCTTATAATGATGATATTTATCATTACCTTCAAGAGATAATTGTTTTACATAATGGAAAAATAGAACATATTAGGGCGGATAAAGTCTTTAACAGTTATCGTCAGACTTTTTTTCAGGGTAAACGTCAATATATTATTATTGCGGCTCATCTAAAGTTAAAGAAAGGGAATAGTAAAGAATCTTGTAATCTAATTAATGACCGCTTAAAAAGACGTTTAGCCAGTCAACCTTTAAGTTATCCTTCGGCCGGGAGTGTTTTTCGTAATCCTTCCAAAGAAAATCCCGCTGGTAAATTAATTGAGGAAAGTAATCTTAAAAATACGCAAATTGGCGGAGCGGTAATTTCTTTGAAACATGCTAATTTTATTATCAATACCGGAGGGGCTACGGCTAAAAATATCATTGATTTAATAAATTTAGTAAAGAAGACGATAAAAAAGAACTATGGGATTGATTTAATTACGGAACAAGAAATAGTAAAGTGGGATAGTAATGCAGAAGAAAACTAAAAGAAAATTAAATAAAAAAAGATTTTTAGGACTTCTTTTTTTCTTAATAATTATTGGAGTATTTATTACTTATTTATTAAATTTAAAAGTAAGCAATGTTTTGATTATTGGCAATAAAGAAATTCCAGATAGTACGATTATTAAAAAGGTTAATTTAAGAGAGTATCCATATTATAAAGAGATAAAGAAAAGAAATATGGAAAAAGAGATTAAAGAAATACCTTTAATTAGTGAGGTTAAAGTTACTAAGTATTTAACTGGTACTATAAAAATAACCGTAACAGAGGAAGTACCTCTTATGTATTTAGGTAATACTTTTAAAGTAGTAACTAATAAAAATAATGTATATGAAAATATTGAAATTAAGAAAACAACGATGCCTACTTTAAAAAGTGATATTGCTAATGATATAAGAGGATTATTGGTTAAGGCTTTAAATAAGATAGATATTAATATTTTAAACATGATAAGTGAAATTGAGTATGCCAAGACGGTAAGTAGTGAGGGTAAGACTATTGATGATAAAAGATTTACTTTTTATATGAATGATGGTAATATAGCAGTCGTTAATACCATTAATATTGATAAATTTAATAATTATTTACAAGTAGTTAGTAAAACTATAGATACTTATGGTAAGGATATAATTGGTACTTATAATTTTGATTCGGGTACTAGTAATGTGGTATTTCAAAAGAAAGATGTATAAATGATGAAAGAAAAAGTTAATTATGATAAAGAAATGACTAATATAATAAGTAAGTTAGAATCGCCTAAAAAGGTTTTATTACATTCTTGTTGTGCTCCTTGTAGTAGTGCTTGTATTGAAAAATTAACTCCTTATTTTGATATAACTATTCTTTATTATAATCCTAATATTGAACCATACGAAGAGTATTTAAAACGGAAAAACGAAGAAATAAAGTTTATTAGTAAGTATCCTAGGGTTAATAAATTAGATATTATTGATTGCGATTATGATAATGCGAGGTTTTTAGAAATAGCCAAGGGTTTAGAAGAGGAGCCAGAACGGGGAAAAAGATGTTTAAAATGTTATAATCTCCGAATGGAATATACAGCAATGAAGGCTAAAGAATTAGGTTATGATTATTTTGCTACTACTCTTACTTTAAGCCCTTTAAAAGATAGTCAAGTTCTAAATAATCTTGGCTATGCTCTTAGTAAAAAGCATGATATTTCTTATTTACCAAGTGATTTTAAGAAACGAGATGGTTATAAAAGAAGTATTGAACTTTCTAAAGAATATAATTTATATCGTCAAAATTTCTGCGGGTGTAAGTATTCTAAAAAAACTTTAGAAAATAATTAACTGCAATAATATACTAAAAATGATGTTGTAAATAAAAAATATAGCATCTTTTTTTGATTGCTGAAAAAATAGATAGTATATAATTAATAGGTAAATTTGAATATCTGATTTAAAAAATTATAATTACTTAGATTCTTATCAAAAAGCCTATGAAATTAGAACTAGAAGTCATAATGGGTTTACTCTAAATTTTATCTTTGCTATACTTGTAATAGTAAGGAGTTTATATTATATGGAAATTGAAGAGAAAAGAGAAGAAGTAAAAGTCGAAAAAGAAATGCCTAATTCAACTGGAGATTGTTATACAAGATATTTAAATGGTTATATTGATGAAAAAATTACGGATATAATTAAGAAAAATAATTTCATATCTTTACTGTTAAAATTTATCGGTTATGCAATAATAATTATCGGCGTTATATTTTGGAGTATTATTTCTATAGAAACTGATAAAGTGAGTTTGGTTTCACTTTTAATAATATTTTTAATTAGTTGTGGCATGTCTTTAAGTTTTTTTGCTATTGCAGAAATAATTCAAATCTTGCATGATATTAGATTTAAATTATGGATTAAATAATTAAACCTTAAGGGCACCCTTTAAACATTAATTAGGTTTATTGCCTAATTTTTTTAAATACTTGTAACAAAAATTGTTTATCACGAGAATAATATTGCATTTGCTAACTATATTATTTATAATTACTTTAGTTATGAAAATTGACGGATTTTAAAGATATATAAAGTTAATTAAAATGATTGACTTTATAATAATGTTTAAGATAGAATACTCATACATGAACAAAACTAAAAAAGAATATAAATAATCTTTAAGGTTTTAGAAAATACGATTAGGAGAGATAGATATGACTTTTAAAATAATAACTTTAGGGTGTAAAGTTAATACTTATGAATCAGAAGTAATGCAAGAAAAATTAATTAAAGCAGGATACCAAAATTTAGGCGATGATACGAAAAATAGCGATATAGTTATTATTAATACTTGCTCAGTTACTAATATGGCTGATAGTAAGTCAAGAAAATTTATTCGTCAGGCCAAAAGAGAAAATCCCCAGTGTGTTTTGGTTGTTTGCGGTTGTTCAGCCGAGAATCATCAAGATGCTTTAAAAGATTTAGATATTGATATATTAATTGGTAATACGGGAAAATCGAAGGTAGTAGAATTAATTAATGATTATTTAATTAATAAGATTCCGTATACTTATTTTGCCGGGACTAGAGATTTAGAATTTGAAGATATGCAAGTCGATGAATTTACATCGCATACCAGAGGTTTTATTAAAGTTCAAGATGGCTGTAATAATTTTTGTACTTATTGCATAATACCTTATATGCGAGGCAATATCCGCAGTAAAAATTTTGATACAGCTTTAAAAGAGGCAGAAACTTTAGTAGCAAATGGTCATAAAGAAATAGTTTTAACGGGAATTCATACTGGTTCTTATGGCCGTGGTACTAAGTATGATTTAACTGATTTAATTAATGCTATGTCGAAAATTGAAGGCTTAGAAAATATTCGTATTTCGAGTATTGAAGTAACGGAACTTGATGAAAAGTTTATGAATATGTTAAAGACTAATAAAAAGGTTTGTCATCATATGCATATTCCTTTACAATCGGGGAGCGATAAGAT
>CAKORQ010000117.1 GCA_934101445.1 uncultured Bacilli bacterium
CTTTAAAGGCTTTTTTCTTCAGATATATTATCTCCTTTTATATAAATATATTATTTAGTGTTATCTTTTTATTTTAGCAGTCATATTTCTTGAATGCTAAATAAAGTATAATGCTTTTTTTAGCACTTGTCAATTAGGGAGTGCTAAGTTTTTAATGAAAATTAGGCGAAGAAATTACGAAGTTAAAATGAAGTGGCATAAGATATAGTAGAAATTAAATAACGAGGTGAATTTATGAGTGATACATTTTTTCTATCTATCCTAACGGGATATGATACTCTTTTTAAAGCCTTACTAATATTTATTGTCTTAGATTATTTAAGTGGGGTAATGAGAGCTTTTTATACCGGAAAGTTAAGTAGTAAAGTGGGAGCGAAAGGAATTATCAAGAAAATTGGCTATATTATTTTAGTTGTAGTAGTAGAAATATTAGATATTTTACTTAAAGATAATGGCTATTTAAGAAATATTGTTATTTATATGTTTATTGCTAATGAAGGAATAAGTATTTTAGAAAATTGGAGTGCTATGGGTATTAAGTTACCGACTATCATTAAGGATAAATTTAATAATATGAAAGGAGGTGAGGAAAATGAGCAAAATAAGTAATTTGATTTTTCATAATAAAAGACATTATATAACCCAGAAGTTTAGTAACAAACATAAAGCCGTTGATTATGGAACTTACAGGAAGAAAATAAAACAGTATGCGATTGAGGAGGGAATTATAACTTACACAGGTTTAATTAGTGGTGGTAAGGCAGTTAAAATTAAATATCCAAGAATAAATAAAGAATTTATGCATTTACATTTAGATAAAATTTTAGTAAAAAAGGGGCAAATGGTTAACAAAAACACGGCTATTGGGATAACGGGCATGACAGGTATTGCAACGGGTATTCACTTACATTTAAGGATAAAAGATTTAAAAACCAATAAAATACTTGACCCTGAAGAATATTCATTAACTTATGAAGCGGATAATCATATTTATTATATTGTTAAAAGAAAAGATAATTTAACTAAGATTGCTAGAAAATATAAAATGACATGGCAAGAACTTTATCGCAAAAATAAAGAGATTATAGGTTCTAACCCAAATCTCATTCGTGTTGGTCAAAAGTTATTAATAAAATAACCATTGTTACTTTCTATATAAGTCTCTTATCCTTTATTTTTAGTTTCCTTTTTTTCTTGTTTTTTAAATAATTTTAAAGATTTCTTTTCTCTGGCTGATACTTGTTTTTTATATTTTTCTAGATGTTCTTTAAGAGAAATATTTTGATTAAATGGTAAGATAAATAAATATTTTTCTTTTGCTTTTTCTTGATGCTCACGGATAGATACTTTTAGTTCTTCTAATTTAACTGGAATATCATTTTCTTTAGCATACTTTTTAATCTTATGGTATAGGTTAGTTGAATAAACATAGTCAATAACGATAACTCCAAAGAAAACACCAAGGACAAAAGAAAAGGCTAGGTTATTAGAAAACCATTTCAAACCATTTAGGATAGGTTGAGCCAGTAAGAAGTAATAAAGAGCGGCAATACCAGTCCAGATAGCCGAAAATAACGGACAGATTATGCCTTTGTAGTTTCCCCATTCATTGGAATAATCCCAAAGTTTTGGTCCTTTGCCATCGACAAATGACAAACCGCCAATAAACTCAATTAGAGTCATCGTAGCGCCCATTAGTAAAATAACGACAATTGGGTGAACACTTAAATTATGAAATATTAAGTAAATAGCAGTTAAGGCAGTTAGGCCAAAACCATATATTGGTAAGTAAGGGCCAACTAAAAATCCAGGGTTTACCCATTTACCGGAAACAGCTCGTCTAAAGAATAACTCCATAATCCAACCACAAGTACAACCAATATAAAAAATAAACATAAAAGTTAGAAACCAATTCATTATAAACACTCCTTTAACTTATTAAAAGTAGAACTAATCGTTCTCTTTTTTCTTATCTTGATTTTAGCATAGATGGTTAAAAAAAGATAGTAATTAAAAGATAATGAGTTTTGTTTTAGAGCATATAATTTTATAGGTGATTTTTTATGTTAATTAATTATACGACAAAAGAACTAGATTTACTGGCTAGAATTATGCGAGCTGAGGCCCTAGCAGAAGGTAATCTTGGGATGCTGATGGTTGGTAATGTTGTTGTTAATAGGGCAATTGCTAACTGTCTAACTTTTAAAGATATTCGAACTATTACCGATGCTATTTATCAAAAAAATCAGTTTAGTGGGACAAAATCTAGTTTGTTTAAAGGAAGTGCGACTACTAAAGAAAAGGATTTAGCCAAAAGAGTTTTAAGGGGAGAATATTTTTACCCTGCGACTCATGCGTTATGGTTTTATGCTCCGAAAACTGGCGATTCTTGCAAAAATAAATGGTATGATCAGGCTCTAGCAGGAAGATACAAGAACCATTGTTTTTATAAACCTGATAGAGGAGTATGTGTAGAGTTATATTAGTCTTTAGGACTATTTAAATAAATATTATCTAAAGTTAGATTATTAATATCATCAATATTAAATGAAGAATTGTTTATAAGTTTGTTATAACCAGTCTTCATTATTTTTTCGGTTAAACCAAAAACTTGAGCATAAGAAAGGTAATAATCCCATAATACTATCTCTTCTGGTTCTTTCCCGGCAAAAGCCCCAAAGTCATCTAAGAAGTTAGCAAAGGATCTTAATTTATAATATTCTTCTATACCTTTAGGGGTTCTTTTTAAATTATTTCTCATTTCTTCATTATAAGAATTAATACCAGCATTAATTATTTCTTGAATAGAATAAATAATAAAACCTAAGGCACTGTAGGCAAGTTGAGCCATAAAACTAAGCATTATAAAGCATACTATTCCGGAAAAGATGGCTGATATTATACTATAGGGGTTATCTACTTCGATAGTGGCTATAGTCATTAAAATACTAATTAATAGAACTATTATATTTTTGATAACATTACCAACAGGCCCAAATTTTTCAAAAAAATTAAAATTATTCTTTTTTTCTTGAGAATCAGTATATAAATCTAATTTTTTCCCATCTTCTAAACATAATCTATACCACTCATTATAGTTAATATCTTTAACTTTATTCTGAGAAATATATTGCATTATATACTTTTCATTTTCTAAAAGCTGATTATTTTGATAATTTAATACTTGGATAAAATATTTATTTTCTAATTTAAATAGTTTTAAATATTTTTTAGCACATAAGTCGAGGATAACAGCGACGATGTCTTTTTCATTTTCAATTTTAGAATCTATTAATAAGGTATTAACGCCAATCCCAAAATGATTTGGTAATTCTCGATAATAGAGATATTTATTTTGTTTTTCGATTTTTTTATTAATTCTTTTCATATTAATTTTAGCCATAATTTGGCCAAACAGAAAACTTATATTGGTAAAAACTAAAGTCACTACTATAACGCCAAAAATAAGGGTATAAAGTCTATGAAGGTTAGGATCTGATGAAGTATCTAAGGATTTACAATATTTTATGTACAAACAAATAATTACAGCATTAAATATTAAAACTGTAATTAAGTTTACGAAAATGCTTTTAGCATATTTATTATATTTGGTTTCATGTTTTGCCATTTTACTCACCCTAAATTATTATTAATTTAATTATAACAGATTTTGAAATATTTTTAACTATTATTATCGGGTATTATTAATTCTTGACCAATTGCAAGATTAGATGTTTTTAAATTATTACGATTAATTAAATCACTTACTGTAGTATTATATTTTCTGGCTATCGAATATAGAGTATCACCTGATTTTACCGTATAAGTTTTTTCTGTAGTATTTTGCGTTGATACGGGAATTTTTAAGGTTTGACCGATAGAAAGGTTATTAGAGGTTAGATTATTTATGGTAGTTATGGCATTTACAGTGGTATTA
>CAKORQ010000118.1 GCA_934101445.1 uncultured Bacilli bacterium
TTATAGGGCTTGGCAATTATTAGCACATATTAGATTTTCAATTATTTAACCTTTTTTTAAATTAACTTAAGGGGGGCGGGTTGGGAAGTAATCCCAAATTAATAGATAAGAAAAAAGAAGAATCTCTTCTTCTTAGAATTTAACTTTAACATTTTCGCGTTCTTCTTCTGTTGCATTAAAGTAAGCACTAGTTTTAAATCCAAATAGGCCTGCTACAATATTACTTGGAAAAACTTCTACTTTGTTATTATATTTCATAACAACATCATTATAAAATTGACGAGCATAAGATATTTTATCTTCAGTTTCCGTTAAAGTAGTTTGTAATTCTCTAAAACTTGTATCCGCTTTTAATTCCGGATAGGATTCTGCTAGCGCAAATAACTTAGTAACAACTTTGTTTAAATCGTTATTAGCAGCAATTTTACCTTCTGGGGTATCGCTTGATAAGTATTCGTTACGAGCCTTTACGACTGCTTCTAAGGTATCTTTTTCATGAGAAGCATAACCTTTTACAGTTTCAACTAAGTTAGGAATTAAATCAAATCTTCTTTTTAATTGAACATCAATTTGAGCCCATTGATCTTTTACTCTATTTCTTAGGACTACAAAAGAATTGTAAGTTGAACCTAAATAAATAAGAATTAAAACAACAATGATAATTAAAATAATCCACCACATATTATCCTCCTATAAATATAGTATAACATAATTTAATTAAATATTAAAAAAAACTACTATTTATGTAGTAGTCGTAAAACTATTTAGTTGTTTCTTCTGTAGTTTCTTTGTTTAAAACATCTTTGCCTTTGTAGAACCCACATGCCATACATGCACGATGAGGTTGGATAGTAGCACCACATTTAGGACATGTAGTTAATGCTCCAACTTCTTTTTTTAAGTGAGTACGACGCATTCTTTTTTTAGTTTTACTTGTTCTTCTAAATGGAACTGCCATAATTTCACTCCTTCCCTTCATCAAGTAGAGTTCTAAAACACTCTAATCTTGGATCATCTTTTTTGGAATTTTCATCTCTTACTTCCCAAAACTCGCCTTTTTTAGTTTTTACTTCATTATCTCTTGAGACAACGATGGGAACTTCCAGTACAATATTCTCCCATAAAACTTCTTTTAGGTCAAGACTATTTTGAGGCTTTTTGCCCTTTTTTTCATCTTCTTCAGAGAAATCGGCTAGTATTTCGTCTAAGTCAATGTTAAATGGATAATCGATTAAATCGCCACTATAACCGTCTACTAATGTCATATTGCCTTTGACATTGCCTACAAATATTACTTCTTTAGTTAAGCTATAGTAAATGCGACCACTAACCTTGATGTTATCTAGTTTTTTTATCGCACTAACTTTTAAATACTCTTCACCAAAAGATATGGTTGAATCTATAAGGATGCCTTGTTCAGTAATTTTATTTAAGTCAAACTCCATAAACTATATAATCAATTAAATATATTTAAATATTTAATTAATTTCTCCTTCGTAGTTAAGATTATATACTAAAAAGATATTTTATGCAAGAGAATACTTGTGGTTTTTTATGCTTTAAGTTATACTCTTTATGAAATTTAAAAAAGCATTTTAAGTTTTTAAAGTGAGGTAGAAAATGAATATAATTGGTTTAATTGCAGAATATAATCCCCTACATAATGGTCATATTTATCAGATTAAAGAAATTAAAAAGATGTATCCCGATAGTTTGATTATTTTATGTTTAGGTAGTTATTTTACGGAACGCGGAGATATTGGTATTTTATCTAAGGAAGAAAAAATTAAAATAAGTTTAGAATATGGTATAGATATAGTAGTAGAACTTCCTATTATGTATACGGTTCAAAGTGCGGATATTTTTGCCTATCAAAGTATTAAAATTTTAAACTATCTGGGAATTGATACTCTAGTATTTGGGAGTGAAAGTAATAACTTAAATTTATTAAAAGAGTTAGCAAACAAACAAGATGATATAAAATACCAAGAAAAAGTAAAAGAATATTTAGATAAAGGATGCAATTATCCTTCAGCCCTTGCTAAAGCCTTAGAAGTTGATTTTGAATTTAAGGCCAATGATTTACTAGGAATTTCTTACTTAAAAGCCATAAATAAGATTAATAAAAGTATAGATGTTCAAGCAATTAAAAGAACGAATGAGTATTTAGATACCCAAAGTAACGATATTATCGTAAGTGCTAGTAACATCAGAAAACGTTTTTTTAATAAAGAAGATGTTAGTAAATTTACACCATGTAGTAAAGTATTAGTTAAACCCGATTATGATTTATATTTTAAAATGTTAAAATTAAAAATTATGACTTCTAGGGATTTAAATAGTTATTTAGATGTTAGTGAAGGTATTGATAATTTATTAAAGAAAGTGATTATGGAAAGTTATTCCCTAGAAGAATTAATTTTAAAAATTAAGACTAAAAGGTATACTTATAATCGCTTAAATAGAATGTTTTTACATATTGTTTTAGGAATTAAAAAAGATTATCCCGATGAAGTTTATTTAAGAATCTTAGGTTTTAACAAAAAAGGTCAAGAATATATAAAGTTTAATAATATTAAAGAAAATTATAAAAACACAGATTGTTATAGTTTAGAACTTAAAGGTAGTTGTCTATACGATATGTTGACTAATAAAAATACTTATCAGTATGAAATTAAAAATCAACCAATAATAAAGAACTAGTAACAAGCGCTAATAATAATGAATAAGAAATATTTAAACAAAAAAAGATTTGTCTAATTGTTTGGCAAATCTTTTTTATATCGTAATATCTTTATATTTTTTTTACTAGAGTAATCATAAAATCATTAAATCCTAATTTATGATAAAGATGATTGGCTGTCTTATTGGTAACATAAGTATTTATGTTGATATCTTTGATTTTTAACTTTTCACATCTAGTAACAAATTCCTGTAGTAAAGCACTGGCTATACCACGGTTGCGATACTCTTCTAACACATATAAATAATCAATAGAAGACATATCACTAACATAAGTGCCGTAAATAAAACCAACTAATTTTTCATTTTGGAAATATCCTAGTAACAATTGGTGATTTCTATCCTTTAAATAATTGCTAAAGCTAGGTTTAGTATTGTCATTTACATTAATTCGTGCATTATATGTACTATCAGAAATTCCTAGAAGCAAAAGCAAATTATCACAAGCCTTAGCATCTTTTTCATTATCAATATTCTTAATCATAAAATCACCTATTCTACATTCTTACAAAGCAATTTTTTATTATTTAACAACAATATTAACAATTTTCCCTTTAATAGCAATTACTTTAACTATTTCTTTTCCTTCGGTAAATTTCTTGACATTCTCTTCAGATAAAGCTTTTTCTTTTAAAACATCTTCGGCATCATTAATATTTACTTTAATAGTAGCGCGTAACTTACCATTTACTTGAACGCCAATTTCTTTTTCTTCATCTATGGTTTTAGCCTCATCATAAACGGGCCAAGGGGTTTCGCAGATTGGTTTAAAGCCAATTTGTTCATTTAATTCTTCGGTAATATGAGGAGCCATTGGATTAAGCAATGTTAATAATAAATTATAATCCATAGGGGTAATTTCTTCTTGGGCATCGTAGGCATTAGTTAAAATCATTAAACTAGATACAACGGTATTATAACCCATAGTTGTCATATCATTAGTAACTTTCTTAATTGTTTTATGTTGGATACTTTCTAAGGTCTTAGAGTAACCTTCTTCTTTATTTGCCTTGTCTTTTAAGCGAATAATTTTTTCAATGAAACGCTTGCACCCTTTTAAAGAGTCCGTTGACCAAGGGGCATCAGATTGATAATCTCCCATAAACATTTCATAAACTCTTAGGA
>CAKORQ010000119.1 GCA_934101445.1 uncultured Bacilli bacterium
AAGATATTAAAACTGATAGAGGTGTTACTGAAGTAGATTATACTGCCCCAACTGTTAATGCTGCCGGTATTCCTTTAATTTATGACACAAAGAAACATAAAGTATGGGTTGATAATGGCGAATATCACACAGTAGTTATCGGGGCCTCTGGTTCTGGTAAATCCCAATGTATTGTTAAACCTTTAGTTAACTTACTAGCAAAAAAAGGCGAATCAATGATTATTACCGATCCAAAGGGTGAACTTTATACTTCTGCTGCCCATCGTCTAAAAGACTTAGGATATAATGTTATCGTATTAAACTTCCGTGATCCTTTAAATGGTAATGCTTGGAATCCTTTAACTTTACCATATCAATATATGAAAATGGGCAATATGGATAAGGCTACTGAGTTGTTAGATGACGTTGCTTTAAATATTCTTTATGACCCTAATAATAAAGGAGAACCATTCTGGGAAAAAAGTGCAGCTGATTTCTTTTCTGGTTTAGCCTTAGGACTTTTCCAAGATGCTAAAGAAGAAGAGATTAATATTAATTCTATTAGTTATATGTCAACCGTAGGCGAAGAACGTTTAGGACCTTCTAACTATACTAAAGAATATTTTACCTTAAAAGGTGAATCTTCATCAGCCTATACATTTGCCGCTAATACAATTAATGCTCCTAGCGATACCAAAGGTGGTATCATGTCAACATTCAGACAAAAAATAAGACTTTTTGCCTCTCGTGAAAACTTATCTGAAATGTTAGGACATAGTGACTTTAGTGTTTTAGATATAGGACGTCAAAAGACGGCGGTGTTCATTGTTATTCATGATGAAAAGACTACATATCATGCCCTAGCAACTATCTTTATTAAACAGGCCTATGAAACTTTAATTGATGTTGCCCAAAAAAACGGTGGTAAATTGCCAATAAGAACTAATTTTATTTTAGATGAGTTTGCCAATATGCCTCCATTAAAAGATGTTGATTCTATGGTAACTGCGGCCCGAAGCCGTGATATGCGTTTTACTTTCATTATTCAGAACTTTGCTCAGTTAAATGATGTTTATGGTAAAGAAGTAGCAGAAGTTATTCGTGGTAACTGTGGTAATACAATTTACTTAATTTCTAGTGAACTTGCTGCTTTAGAAGAAATCAGCAAGATGTGTGGTGAGGTTAAATCAAAAGAAAAAGATAAGACAGCCTCAACCCCATTGGTTACTGTAACCGATTTACAAAAGTTTAAAATGGGAGAAGCCTTACTTATTAGAATGCGTAAAGGACCATTTAAGACCAAATTACAATTCGATTATAAGACTAGTTGGGGATATGAACAAGTTGATGAACCATTCCCACATCGAGATGCCAAAGCGGTTCAATTATTTGATATAAAAGCCTTTGTTAAAGAAAAGAAAAAGGAACAATCATTAAATAATCCAAATGCTAACGCTAATCCTTTTGGTGGACCAAACATTTTTGATAATCCATTTGGTAATTCTCCGTTTGGAGCATCTAGCCCTTTTGGTAATTCAAGTCCGTTTGGACCTTCTAACCCATTTGATACGAAACCAGCAACACCTAGTCCAACGGGTGGCTTAGATTTAGATGCTATGTTAAAAGATATTGATAAAAAGATAGCAGAATTAGATGCTGAAGAAGCAAAACAAAAAGAATTAGAAAGTAAAAATAATTCTGAGCCTGCTAAGGTCGAGTCTGAAAAAGAAGAAAACATCAATGATAAGCCACTTGATATTAAACCTCTAGATTTAGGACTTGATAATACAGTAGATATCCCAAAATCATTAGAACCTAAAAAGGATTTCGATTTAAAACCAGAGTCTTCTAATTTAGAATTAAATAAAAACCCATTGGCAACTGAATTATCTCATTCAATAGCCAATACTGAAAAAAATATTTCTAAACCAGAACCGGATAATGAATTGAATTTTAAAATTCCTGATTTAGATACACTCCTTGCTAATTTAGCCGGAGATAATAACATCAAAGACAATGATTTAAAACCTGCTGAAGATATAAAAGATGCTAAAGTAGAACCGGTAATTGAAAAAATAGAACCTCTACCTAAGCAAGAAATCATTAAACAACCAGAAATCTTAAATATTAAATCAGAACCAAATGCTATGGAAACATCTAAGAATGAAAACTATAAAGAAATTGCTAACAATGAGTTTACACCTCAAGATGATAATGATGTACTTCTTGATACTCCTCCTAAAATAGTTGGTGGTAGTTTAAGAGATATGTTATATAACCCAGTTAATGCTAATATAAATGCTTCATCTTCTAATAATGATAATAAATTTATTTCTACACCTAGTATAAAAGAGATAAAGAATAATGCTGAAGATAAACAATTGGAAACCAGAAAAATAGAAAATGAAGTAATAAAAAGTGTTGATAAACCGATTATAAACGTTAAGCCTGAAGAGATAAAACCAGACAATAATTCTACCATTTCTGATGATGAATTTTTTGATGATTTCTTTGGCGATTAAGATACTTATTACTAAAAAAATACTCCTTCATAAAATATAAAGAAAGGAGTTTTTTTATGCAAACTATTAGTATTAAAGAATATAATCAAACCTTAGGCCCCCTAATTGATGTTGAAGATGCAAGTGTTTATAAAATTAAGCATATAAACGGTGCCATTAATATTCCTTTTATAGAATTATCATATAATTTTCAAAATTTATTAGATAAAAATAAACATTATTATATTTATTGTAATGCCGGTAATAAAAGTCGAAGAATAGTTGCTATTCTTGAAATTTATGGTTATCAGGTAACCCAAGTGCTATTGTAATGCTAAAATATATCCGCTCTAAAATTTACAAATTATAAATTATTTGAAAAAAGGGTTGAAATCATTTTTAGAATTTGGTATTATGTAATCATAGAGGAGGATAAAAAATCATGGAGAAAAAAAATGTTATCTTTTTAAGCGTAATAGCTGTTGCTACATTATTAACTGCTGTAATTGGTACAACATTCGCATACTTTACTGCTAACTTTACAGTTAGTAACAATGATGCTGTAAATAGTGTTAAAACTAAGAAATTAGCAAGCACTAATATTGTTATTGGTGATGCAATTAACAGTACAACTGCTTATCCTGGCTTTAAAGGTGCTCAATCATTAACAATTAAAGGTGCTGGAGAAGCAGGAGATGTTTCTGCTAAAGCAAAAATCACTGTAACTCCTACAATTCCAGAAGCATTTAAATCTGATGTAACTTGGAGATTGATTGAAGTTGGTACTGATGTTAATGTTGCTTGTACTTCAGCTGTTAAATCTGATGCAGCAACTGGTGGCGTTCAATATCATGATGAAGCATCATGTACTGGAATTCCAGCATCTGAAACAGTTATTTTAAGTAGTGCTACTAAGTCAACAGAAACTATTGATGTTGCTTATAATACTAACAAGAAATATTATTTAATTGTTGAATATGCTAACAATGGTGACCAAGCTGGTCAACAAGGACAAACTTTCTCAGTTAAAGTTAATGCTGAACAAGTTGCAAATAGCTAGTATTTAATTACTGACGGATTAAGACTTAACGATTAAATGTTAGGTCTTTTTTTAATGGCTACAAATAAAAAATTTTTAAAAATGACCTAGATAGAAAAATTCTGTATTATGATGATTACGGAAAGGTATTATTTTAATTATATACTTCTAACATTATTGCTAGCGGGCATTACCGCATTAACTAATAATATTTTTATAATAATTTTATTTATAACTTTGATATTTTCAATACTAATAAATCTATTAAATAAATTATTATATTATATAAATAGTTAATTAAAAATAAAACTACCGGTCTTTTAGC
>CAKORQ010000120.1 GCA_934101445.1 uncultured Bacilli bacterium
GCAAGTATCTTATGACGATGAAAAAATTGAATTTCTATTTACTAAATCATCAAGATATTATGAGTTATATAATGAATATACTAAATATTTATTAGACAAATTTAAAGAAGAAGGATTAAAGAGCATCTTCTATCACGAAATTATTCATTGGCTACGTTTAATGCCATATAAAATAGAGAAAAATGGTGAACGCTGTGTTATTTTCTATGCTGGTTTAATTATGGTTTTAGCAGAAGTAGAGGAGATGTTTGAAAAGTGAAATTAGCAATTTTCGATATGGATGGTACCTTATTTAACACTAATGATGTTAATTATTATGCATATAAAGAGGCTTTAGAAAAGTATAACGTTGATCTTGATTATGATTATTATTGTAATTATTGCAATGGCAGACATTATACTGTATTTATTCCTAAACTAGTTAATTATGATGAAAAGAAAGTTGAAGATATTCATAATTTAAAAAAACAATTTTATGCTAAAAATTTGGATAAAGTAATCGTAAATAGTCACTTATTTAATATTATAAACTTAATTCATGGTACTTATAAAACAGCGCTGGTAACAACTGCTTCTAAAAAAAACACTTTAGAAATATTAGAGTATACTAAAACTAAAGATTGTTTTGATTTGATTCTAACCGCTGAGGATGTCAAAAAACCAAAACCCGATCCCGAAGGATTTAACTTAGCAATTAATAGGTTTCATATTTTACCTAAAGATACGGTTATCTTTGAGGATTCCAAAGTTGGAATTGAGGCAGCCAGAAAGACTGGAGCTGCAGTAATGGTAGTAGATAAAATGGTTTAATGTTAATTAAAATTCTATATTATCTTGAAAAAGGAGTATAGGATTTTTTTGAAGTTTAAAACTATTTTATATAAATTTAGAGCACGTTGTTTAAATGAATTAAAAATTAAGCTTTAGTATTTAGATTTAAAAGTTCCTATGGTGTTTATAATGGTGATTTTTGTTTACGGACATAGTTTACTGTGTTATACTTAGGTTATACGTAGGAGTGGGAAGTGTATTATGAAGAAGTTTATTAAAAATATGTTACCAGCCTTTATTATTGGTTTAATTATTAGTTTTATGATGTTTGTTTATGAACCAATTACTATGTTTTTAAATAATCCTAATGATTTATGGTTTGATATAAATACCTTATTACCGGTGGTAGGAGTTTTATTTGTTATTTGTTTACTTGTTGTTTTTATTATTTATTTATTAACTTATTTTGTTACTAAAAAAGTAATAAGAAAAGATAAAATTTTTAAATATTCCTTAATTGTGGGTTTTGTTTTACTCATTACAACCTATATTGAAGGCAATTATCTTGCCGGAATGTTACCTTCATTAGATGGGGGTGCTATTATTTGGAGCAATTATGCTAAAGCCTCTATTATATCTCTTGCTGTTTTAATAGTTGTATCAGTAATAACTGGCGTTCTGATAAAGAAAATAAAGTTAGATAAAACTATTATTAGTTTAAAATATGTTAGCTTAGCTATCGGAGTAATGTTATTGGTTTCCTTATTAACGACTACTATGACTTCGTCTAATTTAAATAAAGGTATTAATGTAACGGCTACTACTAAAAATTTAGATAATTATTCGGATGATGAAAACTTTATTATATTTTTATTAGATGCCGTTGATTCAAGAATGTTTAATAAAATTGCAGAAGCAAAAAAATATAATAAAATTTTAAAGGATTTTACTTACTATCCCGATACAATGTCTACATATCCCTTTACAAGAGATTCGATTCCCTTTATTTTATCAGGAATATGGAACAATAATGAAGAAGAGTTTGCTAAATATTATAGCCAGGCCTTAGATAATTCTGAATTATTAAAAAAATTATATGAAAAAAAATATGATGTAAATATTTATGATACTGAGATTATATATAATAGTAAAAATGCTTCAAAAATACAAAATTTAACTATGAACAATAAATATAATTTTCGTTTATTTGCTAATCAAGAAATTAAGTATTCCTTATTTAAATATTTACCGTTTTATTTAAAAAAATATTCTCATATTGAAAGTATGGATTTTAATAAAACTAAGATTGCTGATACCGACATTTTTGATTTAAACGATATTAACTATTACAATAATTATTTAGAAAAACAATTTGTTGAAAAATCTGAAAAACAATTTAAATTTATTCATATAGAAGGTGGTCATGTTCCTTTTGATTTAGATGAAAATGTAAATTATATTAATAATGAAGGTGGAACCTATGATCAAAAATTAGAGGGATGTATAAAGATTATCGAAAAGTATTTAAATAAATTAAAAGATAATAATGTTTATAATAATTCTAATATCATTATTATGGCTGATCATGGTTATAGTCTTGTAAGTGCGGAAGGACGGCAAAATCCCATCCTTTACATTAAAGGTAAAAACGAAGAATACAAAAAGATGAAAGTATCTGATAAAGCCATATCATATACTGATTTAAATGATGCTTA
This sequence comes from uncultured Bacilli bacterium, assembly GCA_934101445.1. Taxonomy (GTDB): domain Bacteria; phylum Bacillota_I; class Bacilli_A; order RF39; family UBA660; genus CAG-605. Next base: position 2,487 of record CAKORQ010000120.1, read on the forward strand.
TGTTGACCTTTTAAACGGCAAAAAGTCTGATGAGTTATTTACGGATATAACAGATAAAAGAGAAAGAAGATATTTGTTTTATTTGTTTAATAAAGAAGACCATATGGTTGAATATACTCAAACTGGTAAGGCTTGGGATTTAAAAACTTTAGTTAAAACAGGAAAGGAATTTAATAGATAAATAGGGTGAAATCATGATAGCAAATGTTTTAGGAACAATAATGTCTTTTTGCTACTCATTATGTAAAAATTATGGAGTAGCAATAATAATATTTACATTTCTTAGTAAAGTAATATTATTACCAATTAGTATTTGGGTCCAAAAGAATTCTATTAAAATGGTTAAAATGCAACCAAGTATTAATAAAATAAAAATAGATTGTTTTGGTGATAATGATAAAATTGCTGATGAAACAGCAAAACTGTATAAAAAAGAAAAATATAATGCCTTAATTTCATTGGTACCACTTATTATTCAAAGAGTTTTATTAATGGGATTAGTTGATGTTATTAATAAACCTCTTACTTATATACTAAATATCAACAGTGAAGAAGTTACTATTTTAAAAAATGATCTTATTCAAAACGATAGTAGTGTAAATCCGGAATCTTCTTCGCTAGAGTTAACGATTCTTAATGATTTAAAGGCTGATAAATTAGATAAATATCCTAATTTTACTAATATAAGTAATTATCAAGAAACGGTTAAACAAGCCCAAGATTTAAACTTAAGCTTTTTAGGCTTTGATATGAGCTGGATTGCTGAAAGTAAAGGTGGTATTGCCATCTGGATACCTGTAATTGCAGCCTTAAGTGCTCTTATTATGTGTGTGTGTCAAAATCTTATGAATGTTTTACAACAAGAACAATCAAAACTTAATCAATGGTTCATGGTTATTTTATCAGTAGGATTATCATTATATCTTGGTTTCTTTGTCCCAGCCGGTGTTGCCCTTTATTGGACTTTTAGTAATTTATTTGCAGTTGTTTTACAATGGTTATTAAACATTTGGATAAATCCCAAAAAATACGTAAACTATGAAGAATTAGAAAAAACAACTAAAGAATTAAAAGAACTATCTAATCTCGATAAGACTAAAAAAAGAAGTAAAGAACAAATAAAAAAAGAAAAAGAAGATTATAAAAGGTTCTTTAAGATTGCCAACAAACATTTAGTTTTCTATTCAGAATCTAATGGCTTTTATAAATATTTTAAAGGGATTATTGAGTATTTACTTAAGCATACAAATATAGTGATTCACTATATAAC
>CAKORQ010000121.1 GCA_934101445.1 uncultured Bacilli bacterium
CACTATCTAAAGATGTGGCATAAACATAATAATACCCTTTTAAATAATCACTATCGCCATAATTATTAATGCTATCAATAGTAAGAGACTCAACATTGTTAAAAGCCTCTATATTATCTTTAGTAGCGTCTTCTCCTCCTTTAAAATTTTCCATCAAAGATTGTCTATCAAACGATATACTTCCTACTATATCATTTGCATTACGATATTCTTCTACTGTCATATTAGCGGTATTTCTTATAGCTAAAGTAATCGTACAAGCACAAGCAATAACCGTTATAATAATCCCAATAAGTATGTTTCTCACTTTATTTCTTGATATCGAAATAAAAGCATTTTTCATTATATACATAAATCCTCCTCCAATAAAATCAATTATATTGAAGAAATATTAAATAAAAATTAAAAAGTGATAACAAATTTTAAATAATTTATTATCACTCTTTAACAATACATAATTAGTTTATATTAAAGAAATCACCTTGATTTACTATAATATTCCAATCCTGAATAAGTACCATCTTCATTTGCCAAATACTTTATCATAGAAAAGAAAAAAAGTACACAAAAATGTACTTTAATCATCAATAACTATTTATTATCTTTCTTATCATCTTTAAAAGTTTCTTTTAATACAGTACCTGCTGTAACTAGATTTTGTAAATCACTTGGTACGATTATCTTAGTTGCATTACCATTAGCAACCTCTACCATGGCATCATAACTCTTAAGTTTAAGGACAGCCTCTGAAACATCAACCGATTTTAATAACTTTAAGGCATCGGCTTTCGCTGCCGAAACTTTTAAAATGGCTTGTGCTTCACCTTCAGCCTCACGAATATGTGTTTCTCTTTTCGCATCGGCTCTTAAAATCGCACTTTCTTTTTCACCTTCGGCAATTAGAATTGCGGCTTTTTTCTCTCCCTCAGCTTGTAAAATTTTCTCACGTCTTTCACGCTCAGCCCGCATTTGTTTTTCCATGGCTTCTTGAATATCTCTTGGGGGAATAATATTCTTAACTTCAACACGGTTAACTTTTATTCCCCACGGATCAGTTGCTTCATCTAAAATTGCTCTCATCTTTGAATTAATAATATCACGACTCGTTAAAGTTTGGTCTAATTCTAACTCGCCAATAATATTTCTTAAAGTTGTTGCTGTTAAATTTTCGATTGCATTTACTGGATTTTCAACTCCATAAGTATATAACTTAGGATCGGTAATTTGAAAATAAACAACCGTATCAATTTGCATAGTAACATTATCTTTCGTTATAACTGGCTGTGGTGCAAAATCCTTTACTATCTCTTTTAAAGTTACATCATTTGCCACTCTATCTATAAACGGAATAACATAATGTACCCCTGTTTGCATTGTTGTATGATAACTACCTAATCTTTCAATAACTTTTGCAGTTGATTGGGGAATAATTCTAATCCCTAACACAATCACTAATAGAATTACTATTAAAATAATCCATCCCATATTAATTTTTCTCCTCTACTCGTTGGCACTTAAGTTTTACGCCATCTATCGCTAGTATTTTTACCTTTTCATTTAGTTTAATCTCAGTATCACTAACTGCACTCCATCTTTTACCATCAACTTTAACTTCTCCAATTTTTAAAGGACTAATAGTTTCTGTAACTATTCCTACTTCTCCAATTACTCTATCTAAATTAGTTGGAATTATTTGCTTATTTTTTACTTTATTAACAAATTTTTTCGTTAACAAAAGAGCAATAAAACTTACTACAACAAATATTCCTATCTGTATAGAAGTATTATCAGAAAATAAACTAACAAAGAAACTTACTAAAGAACCAATAGCAAACCAAATAGTTACTAAGTTAACAGTAACAAGTTCAATAAACACCAAGACAATAAATAACACTAACCAAGTAAATGTCATAACTAACCCACCTACCTAATTTAATTATACTATACTTTCCTTCATTTTAGGATATAATTTAATTTCAAAAACTCAAAATTCTAATTTTAAATAAATATCATCTATAGATTGACCTTTATCCACTTTTACCGCTTCTTCTCTTTTATATTCTCTAAAGCCAAGTTTTTGAAAGCAATGTAAGCTTCTGTCATTATTAGAAAATATAACAGCGATTAAACTTTTATAATGTAAAACTTCTTTAGCATAGTCTATCAAACCTTTAATTGCTTCTTTCCCATAGCCTCTATTTTGCATAATAGATTTTATTGAAAGTGCTATCTCAGCAACTTCATCATTAATAACATCTAAGCTAATATTGCCAATAAATTCATTGGTATTTTTATCTAACATTGAGAAAACTAATTCATTATTAGCCAAAACATTTTGTATCCATGCTAGTTCTTTTTCTTTACTATACTCTTTTTCCTTAGTTAAAGTACTTCTTTGAATAGTTTTATCATTAACTAATTCTAAATACTCATCAATTAATTCAATGGACACTTTATAAAATAAAATATTATCGGTCTTAAAAACTAACTGTAAATCCATAAACAACCACTCTTTCCATAATTGCCTATAGTTTAGCATATCTAAAAATGAACATCAACACAAAAAATCTAACAGCTACCCATTAGATTTCCATCATTAAAATTCCTATTTACATGAATTATTTATCTAAAAACCACTCTTGAAAATACTTTGAACTACTATGACAATACTCACAAACACCCTTAGTTACATCAATACTCGCCCCACACTTATGACATTTTATCTTATTAAAACCATTTTCTAGTTTTACAATATCATTAGTATTCTTTTTCATTACATAAGTATCTTCAATATATTTAGCCTTAAACTTATTATTTATAAAATAAACGATTCTAACATAAGCCTTAACTTTAACAAAATAATCATCATTTAGATGATAATCCAAAAACGAATCATAATCTAAAATATCATAATCAATTATATCAGCCCTATTATAATACTTATTACTAACCTCATAATTTAAATTATTAAAAAATGTTTTCTTATTAATTCCTGTTCTTGACCAAAATTCCATTTGTTTTTTATTTTCTTTATCTTTATATCTTTTTATAGGTTCTAAAATAATATAAGCATCAACTATATAAAAGAAATAATAAAGTATCATGGCTAAAATACTCCCATAAATAAACACTTTAGCAATATCATATTCGTTAAAAGTTCGCGATATATTTTTTAACAAAATAAACATAAAAATGATACTTACAACATAATCAACTATTCCGGTTATAAATAAATAAGCAGGATTCCTTAGTACTCTATCATAGTGGTATTTACTTCCTAAGTCTTTGTCTTCATAATCTATATTATAAATAGTATGACAGTAAGGACACCCATTTACAAACGCCCTTAACTTACCTACCATTCCACAATTTAAACATTTATAATCTTTATCATTATCCTCACTTTGAATATAAGAATATTGCATTCTTGTATCGAAGTTTTTTTCCATATAAAGTAGTTTATTATTATAAAAATAATCTTTTTCACATCTTATACCATCTTTAATGTTATCATTTTTAATATTGTTAGTATTTCTCTCTAAGATATTTTTATTAACTATATATTTAGTCTTAATATTTATATTTAATTTTTCTAATTTTTTTTGATTAGTATCCGATATTAGTGGCATTTTTATAACTCCTAACGATTATTATTGTTATTATTATTATTATTGTTGTTATTATTAGAAGAAGAACCCCCACTAGAACTCCAACTACTACCGCTAGAATTACTAACATATATATGAGGATATA
>CAKORQ010000122.1 GCA_934101445.1 uncultured Bacilli bacterium
GTATATCCTAAAAATAAGATAACACCAACAACAGATAAAATAAAATCAAAACTACTGCTACCAACAAAAATGTTAATTACACCACAGATAATGATTCCAATTAAACCCATAAGTAAATAAGTACCCATTTTCGTCAAATCTAACTTCGTTGTGGCCCCAATAAGAGCAAATATTCCAAAGATAATAGCCGTTATTAAGAAGACAAATATTAATGAAGATATTTCAAATTCAACAAAATAAGTGGAAAAGAACAACCCATTAACAAATGAATACAAAATAAAACTAGCCTTGGCAACACTTGAACTCATTTTCGCAATTCTAGCCGACAAAAAAATTACCAGTAATAATTCCATTATAAGTATAACGGCTAAACCTGGACCCGATAAAATATTTATTAACATATTTTCATTAGAAGAAACTAAAAAACCGGTTCCAAATGTTATTAAAAGGCCAATAAACATCCAGCCAAATACTTTACTTAAAAATTTATTATTCATCTTTCCTCCTCACTCTTATTATACACTACTAGACCCAATTTAAAAAGTCTAACCTTTAAATTTAAAATCATCTAAAATTTAAAAATAAGTTATCAAGAAAAAAAGACTTGCTACTTTCTTTTATTTAGATTAGCAAATCTTACTTCACATATTTTTATATAAGCATAAACTCCAAATACTGTATAAACTAAATTAAATATTACTGTCCACAAAGTTATCATAATACTTAATAATTTTCCTTCAGTTATAAAACTAAATAACTTTGGTCCAAAATCAATTACTAACTCAACTGGAAATTTAAAAACAATAATTACGACGGCAAGTACCAGTAACTGAAAAATAAAAACAATTATATCTATTAAGTCATTATGCGTTAAAAAAGTAAATATTTCTTTTATTAATTCTTTAAAAGTTAAGGGTTTTACTTCTTTAACTTCTTTTTTTTCTTCTTTTATTTTAGGTAATTCTAAATCATTCACACATATCCCTCTTTCTATTCTTCTTTTATTTTAACAAATTTTTATCTTTAATCAAAGATTCTTAAATATTATTATCTAAAATATTTTTAACTGCATTTATTACAGCTAATTTTCCATAATTATAAGTAATACCCCCTTGTAAATAAGCAATATAAGGACTTCTAATAGGACCATCACAACTTATTTCAATTGAGGAACCTTGGGTAAACGAACCACTTGCCATAATTATTTCATCATCATAACCAGGGGTCGCCACAGGTATTGGTAAAACATTGCTATCAACAGCACTAGACATTTGAATCCCTTGAACAAATTTAATAAGTTTTTCTTTATCCTTAAAAATAATTCGTGTAACAATATCACTTCTGGTCTCATTATACTTAGGATAAACTTCTATTCCTAAATTTTCTAGAATGTAACTGGCAAGCATTCCTGTTTTTAAGGCACTAACTACCGCCTGGGGGGCCATATAAATTCCTTGTAAGAAGAAACGATTAAGTCCTAAAGATGGACCAATTTCTTTTCCTTCTCCCGGGGCAGTTAAACGTTCACTACAAAGATTAACTAAATCAGATCTTCCTACTATATAAGCCCCCGTACTAGCAATACCAGCACCTAAATTTTTAATTAAAGAACCAACCATAATATCGGCTCCTACTTCTAATGGTTCTTTAGTACTTACAAATTCACAATAGCAATTATCGACCATAATAATGGTCATTGGACTTACCTTTTTAATTACTTTACAAACCTTCTCTATTTGTTCTATACTTAAAGTATCTCTATTAGCATACCCAACACTTCGTTGAATCTCTATTACTTTTACTTTATTACTTTTTAAATAGTCTTTAATCTTATCATAATCAAAATCATTATTTACTAAATCTATTTGCGCATAATTAACATTAAAAGCCTTTAAACTACTAGGATTTTCTCTAATTCCAATTACGCAATCTAAAGTATCATAAGGCTTACCATTAATAGATAAAAGGGTATCACCCGGTCTAAGTAAACCAAAAAAACATACCGTTAGAGCATGAGTACCGCTTATTAACTGGGGACGAACCAAGGCTTCTTCTCCTCCCAATACTTCCGCAAAAACCCGTTCAATTTTATCTCTTCCCGTATCATCATAACCATAACCATTGGTTCCAGCAAAATCACTTTCATTAACATTATTATTCTTAAAAGCCGTCAATACTTTTTTACTATTTATAAAGTTTATTTCCTCTAGTCTTTTAAAAAGTTCCCCATTTTCGCTTTCAAAACTATTTACTAATTCTAATACTTTATCCATTATTTACACCACCATCTACTCTAATTACCGTATCATTAATATAACTGGCCTCATCACTAATAACAAAATTTATTACATTACTTATTTCCTTAGGACTAGCAAATCTCTTAAGTAATATTTTTTCTTCTTCCTTTTTTCTAAACTTATCCCCTAAACAAGCATTCATTTCCGTATCAACCCAGCCAGGAGCAATAGCATTAACTCTTATAGGTGCTAAAACAGAAGCAAAATTACGCATTAAAGAAATAACCCCCGCTTTACTAGCATCATAATCAATTGATTCAATATAAGGCGTATCTATTCCATTAGTACTACTAATAAATAAAATATTTCCGCCCTTATTTATCTTTTTACTTAATAACTTTGTCAAATAATAAGTTCCCGTCAAATTAACCCCTATTACCTTACTAAATTCTTCATAAGTTTTATCCTCAAAAGAATTATCTAACGCTATCGCCGCATTATTAATTAAAATATCAATATTATCAATATTATCTACTAACTGTTCAATACTTTCTTTTGATTCCAAATCTAAATAATACCCTTTAATATGATACTTATCGGCCATTTCTAAGGCCTTTTCTTCATTATGACAATAGGTAAAAATAACTTCATATTTATCTACTAACTCTTCTAAAGTAGCATACCCTATTCCCCTAGTAGCCCCTGTAATTAAAACCTTTTTCATAAATATTATAATCACTCCAATTACATCTACTTAAGATTTTAACATAATATAGTCTTAATGTGTTATACTTATTGTAGTGATATTATGAAAAAGATAAAAGAATTTATAAATAAATATTTAATATGGATAATTTTAATATTATGTTTGTTCCTATTTTTATATATAATAAAACTTATAAACGCTGATTCTATTAGTACTTTTGATAATTTTATTTATAACCATGTAAAAAATTTAATAAACCCAAACACTACTAAATTTTTTAAAATAGTAACTGAATTTGGTAATTACACGGTCATGATACCAATTATTATAATCTTTTATTTATTTAATAAAGATAAAAGTTTTAATAAGTATTTTACTATTAACTTAATAAGTGTCTTTCTAAGTAATTTTATCGTGAAGAGTATTATCAGAAGAGATAGACCCATTGATATAAACTTAATTATTGAAAACGGTTTTAGTTTTCCCTCAGGACACTCCATGGTATCTTTTGCCTTCTATGGTTTTCTAATTTATTATTTATATCACACCGACCTAAAAAAACCTCTTAAATACGGTTTAATGGCTTTGTTAAGTTTTATTATTCTTTTAATCGGTCTAAGTCGAATTTACTTAGGTGTTCATTATGCTTCTGATGTTATTGGTGGTTTCTTACTAGCTTTCATCTATTTAGTTATTTATATCAAATTTATTTATAAAAGAGAAAAGAAAGCAAATAAATAATATATTATCAATTATAAATATAAAATTTAAAACACTTAAAAATTAGAACTCGTTATATGAAT
>CAKORQ010000123.1 GCA_934101445.1 uncultured Bacilli bacterium
CAATAACCACTAGCCCATATTTTCGGCTTCATAGAGTATCCAACTCTATGAAAAATTGGCCTCAAACCCCTGTAATTACTGAGGCTTAGAAATTTTTGACCATAAATTTGACCAGAATAGATTTGGATTTATTTGACTATAAAAACCTTAGCAAAGCCTTATAAACACATGGATTGCGTGCAAATTTTCTGACCACAAAATTGACTAAAAAGATAAAAAAAATCCCCTTTTAAATGCCGAAAATATGTGGTATAGTTTATATATAAGTTAAAAATAAGGCCCGAAAATATGTTTTCATAGAGTTGGATACTCTATGAAAAGAGTTATATTTAGTTAGTATATGAATAATATTTATAAATTATACATATAAAAAAAACTGATAGATTTTCTACCAGAATATTTATAAGTAACGGGGCCATTTGATAAGAGAATTTTATAAATTAACATACTGAAGTTATGTTTTTTTATTTGGCCCCATTTATTAATTATTAGTATCTACCACAAATGGGTCATTTGAAGTTCCAATACCACCAGATATTTTAACATCTGGTTTTAAATTTATTACGGGTTTTACATATCTTCCGTAATCGACACTATTAAACATTATTCTTTCTCCATAATTAAGAGTACCAATTGCTAAACCATTATCTTTATAAAACTGTGAAGGACTCATAGTCCAATATAAAATAGTAGATGAAACATAAGAATATTTATTTGCTTTTTGATAGTTTATTCCAGCATACATTAATTCATCATAAGTTATTAATCCAATCGGATAGGTTAATGCTTTATTGCCAGTATTGTTCTCAACTGTAAAAAAATCATTTTTATTGTTGCAAAGCAAACTAGCTTGTGAATTAAGCGCTCTTGAGTGGCTTATATAATAGGTTGACGCATCTGTCGAAAAACCGTCACCCCAATAAATACTTCTATCATTGCAAAAGCCGCTATCAAAAATATAATTTGCATATATAGTATTTGAAAAAAACTTGTTATACCAATTATCTACAACCGTCTTTATTGTAGAATCAACTTCATTTTTTAGATTGTTTTCTAACGAATCAGTTTTGTTTCCATACATATAGCCAACATAAGCTGGATTATTACTATTTTTATTGAATTGATAATTACCTATTGTTCTTTCTACATCATTACTTGCTTGTTCTGAACCATTATACATTACCCTTATAGAACCATCACCATTTATTCTTATTATTTGCCAATAAAATCCTCCAAAAAATATATTATTGTTTTTTACATTACCTCGATAATAATAAGACGTCCCATATATATCAGCTGTTTGATATAAACCTGTATCAGATTTATCAAGTTCATTGATTGTTCCTTTTATCGGTGTTACCGATAATTTATATTTTATTGTTTCAAAAGTTATTTCATGTTCATTGTAATTTTCTATACTTTTTGTAGCAGCATTAATTTTATAAACTGTAAACTCTGATGTTTCGTAAACAACTTGATACTTTCTACTAATAGAATTATATTCAAGATATTCTCTTATAAAATAATAGTTTTTAGATAAATCTAATTCAGTAGGATCTAAAAGGTCACAGCCACTTAAATTAAAGTTTCCAGTTTCACTATTAAACTTTTTTTCAGTGCAAATATGCATTAACGTTTCATTAATGTTCAAATTGCTTAATTGATTCACACCGTTGATTGAATCAGAAGTAGGTTTTATAACAGTGGCTAAAGTATTTGAACTTTCACTTTCATTATAAGTAATAATTGGGGCAGTTTTACTTAAATCCGGTTCTCCTTTAGCCTTTATCTTTTCTATAGCCTTCTCAGGAGTAGTCTGATATTCATTAGCAAGTATCGCATCATGTAAAGTATCATAACCTGCTTCTTTAGGACTATAATTACTAGGTTGAGCAGTTACTACTATTTTAGAAGTAAAATTTTTATTCATAGCATCATCACTTAAAGTAACTGATTCATCCATCCATAATCTTAAAGTATAATCTACAGAATCTCCTACTCCTAATGAACCAGATACTAATTTTCTAGATTCTACACTACTACTCATAACTGTATTAGCATTATCTAAATTACTTAATAATTCTTTATGTTCATTATTAATCATTACAGCCATATACTTACTATTCATAGTAGTACCTTCTAACATTTCTAAGTTAACATCATAAGAAATAAAGGTATCACAAGTATTATTAATAGTAAAAGAATAAGGTGTTAATTTTTTAGCTTCTAAATCACTTATAGGATATGTATTATTTAAACTAATTTCATTCTTTTGATTAGTTAATTCTATACTTAAACATTTACTTTTACCTATATTAGTTTTATCACTAATATAGGTAAATCTCCAGTAAGCATATGATGTTCCCACTAGTATTAAAGCTATACCCAGAATAGTTAAAACCGGTATTATTATTTTCTTTTTCATCATGGCCTCCTATTCATCTATACTTACTAAAGTTATTCTGGCATAACCATTACCTTTTTTAGCACAATAACTAGTAGGTGTTTCTTCACTACAAGTAGTTGATATGGTTTTAGTACTTTCTTCATTAGATTCTTCACAGTTATAACAGTACATAACTTTATCTTTTAAAAGAGGATTACCTATATAGCCCGAACCACCAGCACCTGGAATTGCATCTATCGAAAAATCATTTTTATTTTCAATATATCCACCATATCCGCCGTAGTAACCGCCTCCGCCGCCGCCGCCTGGGGTACCATAACTATCAGAACCAGCACCGCCTTGTCCAAATTTGTAACCATCTAATTGAGTAGCGCTTTGGCTATGTAAAGTCTCACTTCTATATCCTGTTGTTCCTTTATACCCACCACCATTACCGGAAGTGAAAATCCACGCGGCACCACCGCCACCTCCGGATACTATATAAATATTATTTTTATAATTTTCCAAACTATTAAGCAAGCCAGATTTTGTTGCAATATGAGTTATACCACCGCCGCCGCCACTGGCCTCATCATCCATTTTATCCCAATGACCATTGCCGCCACCATTGTATCCGCCTAAACTATCATTTGACTTTAATTTTCCATCAGAGCCACGACCACCAACATTTATATACGAAGTATCATTAGCATTTAGTTTGATATATCCAGATGAATAACCACCTTTACCACCAGTTTCATAATTTGAACCGTCTGCAATGCTGTTTCCACCTTGTGCTCCCCATGTTTCTAGTTTATAAGTTCCAGAAACAGGTGCCACAAAGGTTTGTTCTCCTCCGGTATAATCAAAACTAAATACCGTATCCCCAGTATAACTTATAGGTTTACCTACTACTACTATTTTAGATTTAAAAAACTTAATTTCATTATTTAAATCTTCTAGAGTAGTATTATAATCTATCCATAGTCTTAAAGAATAATCTTTACTTTCATGAGATTTTAAGATACCTGTAGTTAATTTTCTACTTTCTATACTACTAGTATCTACTTTATCAGTTGCATCATAACTGCTAAGTAAATTTATATTACCTTCAAACATTACATCTATAAATTTACTATATAAAGTACTGTTATTTAATACTTCTAAATTAATATTATATTGAGTAGTAATATCACAAGTATTAGTAACCGTAAAAGTATATGGAGTTAAACTTTTACCTTTGTCATTACTTATTGGATAAGCATTATCTAAATTAATATTATTTTCTTTATTAGTTATAGATAAATCAAAACACTCTGTATAGGCTGTATT
>CAKORQ010000124.1 GCA_934101445.1 uncultured Bacilli bacterium
CCATAACATGGATATAATCCCTAACCCCGGTTCCATCTAAAGTATCATAGTCATTGCCATAAATACTTAAATGGTCCAATTTTTTACTAGCAACGCGACAAATATAAGGCATTAAATTAGCCGGTATTCCGTTCGGATTTTCACCTAAAAGGCCGCTATCATGAGCCCCAATAGGATTAAAGTATCTTAAAATGCAGAAATCGTTAGTTGTATCCGCCTTATAAGTATCTTTTAGAATTTGTTCTACAAATAACTTACTAGTACCATAAGGATTAGTCGTCCCGCCGGTTTTACAATCTTCGGTAATCGGTACTACTTCCGGGTCGCCATAAACGGTAGCCGATGAGGAAAATACTAAGTTTTTAACATCATATTCTTTCATGGCTTTTAATAAATTTAAAACGGATGCAACATTATTCATATAATATTCAATTGGTTTGCTAACGGATTCCCCTACGGCTTTATATGCTGCAAAATCAATAACACTTGTAATCTTATTTTCACTAAATATTCTTCTTAAGATATCAACGTTTTGCATATCGCCTTCATAAAAGGTAATTTCTTCATTAGTAATCATAAAGATTCTATCTAAAACATCTTTTTTACTATTAGAAAAATTATCTAACCCTACTACTTCATATCCGGCTTTTAAGAGTTCAACGCAAGTATGACTTCCTATATAACCACAACATCCTGTAACTAAAACTTTCATTTTTCTTCCTTCTTTCTAAATACAAATACTTTGCTTAATATGTAATTACCCACAATAACTAAGACTTGACTAATTAATTTCATAATTTTATCGTTACCATGCAAGATGGTTACTCCTAGACCCATAATAGCCATATCAAGAAGTAAGGTAGTAACTCTAGCTCCGACAAACGAAGTAAATTCTTTTACTCTATTGGTATTTTGCGATTCAAAGACATATTTACGATTAGTAAAATAAGCAAATAAAACGCCGGCAATCCAAGATATAACATTAGCAATTTGTAACATTAAGGCATTATCAGGATTAATTATTGTGTATGTTAAGCCATAATAAACGATAAGACTAATAAGGGTTGTTAAAACGCCAAATATTAAATAATTAATTATTTCTTTATATTTCGTATACATTTTTTTTATCATAAATAACCTCGATATCAATATATCATATATCTGGGTGTTTTTCCATTAATTTAGTAGTTATTAGAAGTTATTTTTTTAATTTTTATTAGATAATTAGGAATTTCTTCCCCACAGCCACCCACCCTAAAAGGATAACTAAAAAAAGAACTAGACAGTCATTAGTTCTTCTTCTTTTACTTTTTGCTTTTCATCAACTATTTTATTATATTTATTGATTAATTCTTGAACCTCATTAAGACTACTTTTTTCTTGATCTTCCGGAAGTTCTAATTTTTTAATCTCAGTATTAGCATCTTGTCTAATATTTCTTAAGGCTACTTTAGCATCTTCGCTTAAGGCTTTGGCTTGTTTAACATATTCTCTTCTTTTATCTTCTGTTAAAGCGGGAATAGTTATAATTAACATTTCACCATTATTAGTAGGGTTAATACCTAAGTTAGCCGCAATAATAGCGTGTTCAATATTTTTTAAAGTACTTCTATCAAAGGGTTTAACAAATAGTTGTCTTGCCTCTGGGACAGTAATATTAGCAATGCTACTAATTGGTGTCGGTGTTCCATAAAAATCAACCATAACACCATTTAACATAGAAGGATTAGCACGACCGGCTCTAATATTGATATATCTTTCTTCTAAGTTATCAATAGCCTTCATCATTTTTATTTCAAATTCATCTAAATTCATATAGTTTTTTTAATCTTTTAAGATTATTTCCTTTCTTTAATTAATCTTTACAGTATCATTATAAGTGATATTTCCGCTATTTACAAGCATATTCATTCTTACATTACCATATTTATCAATATATAATTCATAGGAGTTTATCTTGGTATCTTCCTTATCTTCTAAATAAGTTTTTTTAGTATTTTCAATATCACTATCTTTTATTTTACCAACATTTTTAATTTCTTCCATGCTCATTATATGACCATCTTTTTTATTAAAGGTATAGTATTTTAAGGTATTATTATCAATATCACTAGTAATATTAACATGACCTTTGATAACTCCAATTGTTAAATAGTTATCATTATCTAAAACATCATATTTTAGATAATCAGCCTCATATATATCGTTATTATCATCCAATTCATAGACTATATCTCTTTTATCAAAACTTACCGTTGAAGTTTTTTTAATACTATTATAAGCCTTAGTCATTTCAGAATTTAATTCTTCTTCTAAGCGTTTAGCATCTTTATTGTCGATATTAATATGAATAGTATTATAAACTAAGTCCAAGTCCTCAGAAACGGTATTGCTATCGCTAAAATAAACATATGCTTTAGTTTTATCAATTCTAGTATCGGTAAGTTTAGAAGTTTCCGTCTTATCTCGATTTTTTATTAAATAGTTACCTCCTAATAAAAGAATAAAAATTATTAAAACAAATATAGTTACACTAAGATAATTTTTCTCTTGCATTATTGGTAATCAGCCTCACTTAAATAAGTATTTATTTTATTGTGAAAATCATTTATAGCATCTTCATTCCAATAAGTATTAGGTTGCATATCATAAGATACTAAAGATGTTTCATCATCATAATTAATTATTTTACCATCTTTTACAAATATTAAAGCCGGCGTAAATAGGTATTCTGCGCCCATATCGGTTATTTTTAAGTATTTACTTAATAAATCCTCGATTTGACGGAAATTTTTTGTCTTTTTAGTTCTATCTTCAATAACATCATAGTAATAAACTTTTTTAATATTATTTTCTTTTAATACTGGATACAATTCTTTTACATACTCCTGCATCCAAGCATTACTGGAAAATCCTACTAATATAATGCCGGTCTCGTTATTTAAAATTTTTAAAACGCGGTTAGAGCCAACATAAACAAAGGGATTATCTTTTTCGATACTAGTGTATTCTTTACTAAATCTCTCCGCATCAGTAATAGTGGAACTAAAGTCTTTTTTACCTAAGTAAATAAAGCACCATATTAAAAAAGCAAATAAAATTAAATATATGAAATTTCTTGTAATTTTTTTCATTAAACATACTTCCTAATCTTTAAATTTAAATACATATCCTTCAATTTCGATATCATCATTTAGAGTAGCCCCCGCATTAAGTAAGGCCTCTTCTACTCCCATTCCTTTTAATTTTCTAGAAAATCTTGCTACGGATTCATCTTCAGTAAATTTAGTCATCTTAAATAATTTCGTGATTTCACTACCTTCAACCCGCCACATCCCATTAATTTTTTTAATCGTAAACGGTAAAACATTTTCATATTTATAAACTACATGTTATACTAATAATGGTGATAATATGAAGAAAAAAATTATATTTATAATAATTCTATTTTTAATTATAGGACTTCTATTTTTAGGATTTATCAATTATGAAAGCAAAAATAAAAAACATACTTTAAGTTTTAATTATTTGGATAATGATATTATTATTAATATTTATAATACAAAAAATACTAAAATTTTAGAGCAAATAAAAGAAATTTATAAGGAATATGACCATCTTATTGATAAAGAAAACAAATATGATAGAGTTAATAATTTATATTATATTCTTTATAAC
>CAKORQ010000125.1 GCA_934101445.1 uncultured Bacilli bacterium
AGATTATACATTAAATAATACCACATGTTTTAATAACTTAAAAAACTTCTTCTTAGTTTTGAATAATGATTTTACCATTGAAAATAATTATCTTATTTTTAAAAATAAAAAACTTAATATTCAAAACTTTGATATAAGAGAAGCCTTATATGCTAATAATAGTTTATTACTTAATAACTTAAGTGAAGGTAAAATAACTACCTCTAACTTTTTTGAAATATTAAAAATTTATGAATTTAAAAATATTTATTTAGAACATGAAAATGATTTTTATAATAACTTTGGTAGTGAAGAAGACTTTGTAGATAAATATAATAATTATTTCTTTCAGTTACTTCTTTATCATGACTATCTAAGTCCCGAATTAGAAAACTTTTTAAAAACCTTTGTTAATCGTATTTACTTAATAGAAAGTAATATTAATTATACTGATAATCCTAGGTTTGTTAAAGAAGTAGATTTCTATAATACTTCTTTACAACAAATAGATGATATTAATAGTAAAGTAGCCAATGGTAATAATAAAAAGATGAAATTAATTAAGAGTAATCCTAATGATAGTAATAACTATAGTGAGGAAGAAGAATATCCTGATCATAGTATCGAATGGTATCGTCCTTTATCTAAAACTGGTTATTTAAATATTTTCTTAAATATATTATTATTCTTAAGTATTGGGATTATTTTAGGTTCTGTTTTATTTATTAAGGCTATATCCTAAGTTAAAAAGTCATAAATACTAGAGTTTACTTTTTAGTATTTATGACTTTTATTATTTATATTAGTTATTATTACTTCCCACCCTCCCACCCTTAATTAGTATCAATTATAAGCTTAGTTGATAAGGACTATCAGATGAACCATCTCCTATACCTATGGATATGTTTGATTTTAGGAAAAGAGTGGGTTTTACTGTACGTTCTAATCCTGCACTACTTCTGTGAACTGAACCATTTTTATCTATTATGTATATGTCATACGAATATTTATTATAATGACTCAACGTATATTGAAAAATGTTTGAATTATATAAATAATTATTGTTTATGCAATCACTCATTGAATTATCATACCAATTGTATAGTTCTTTTTTTAAACACGTTTGCCTGTCAGTAGTTCCCCCTCCAGAAGTAGCATACCCATAATCACTTGGATAGATGAGTGCAATTTTGCCAGTCCAAATACTTAAACGACCACTAAATACTTCAGAATTTCTCTCATCATTGTAAAACTTTTGTGAAATAGCAGTACTATATTCACTAATTCCACCTAGATTCCATACTACACTTTCGATATTATTTTTTGTTGTATCGTTTTTTAATCATTTCAAAGTAAAATCACATGAAACTGTTTTATTTCCAAATTCATAATAGCAATTTCCTTTTGAAGCATTAAAATATAAAGAACCTCCATTTGTCTCATTATCATGTCCACTATTTAATAAATAATTAAGTCTAGAAGTTGTCCAATCGTTTTTACCATAATCATGTTCAGCCCCACTAGTAGTATCTTTATTATCCCAAGAATACTGACCTATACTATCATTTCTAACTATCTTAATAAGATTTTCCCTAGTTCCATCTTCTTTTTCAATATTATTAAATACGCCTATAATACGCCATAACTCACAAGTATCACTTGTTTGATTATTATAATCATCACAATTAAAATAAACATAGTTATTAGGGTTAGCCCCTATATATCTGATATTATTATCTGGATCATCCGTTGCCATATTAACTGTATCTATACTTGCTAAATTAGTTATCTTGGTTACAGCATTCTCTAATGTTTTAAAATATAAATTACATTTAGTCTTTTCATTTAAATTTGTAGCATATAACCCCCAAGTATCATTATTCCAATAAATATTAGTATTATTATCACAATCTGCTTTAGAAAAGGCCACCGTCCCCTTAGCAGGAAAACTTTCAGTTTTTTCTCCATCTATATAAGTAGCAAGAGATTCTTCTTTAATTAAATACGTATTATTACTATCTACTGATAATATAATAATACTTATAAAAAATATAATAACTAATAATATATTTCTCTTTTTCATATTAATTATTCTCTCTTTCAGCTTGCCATTTTAGGATTGGATATCCATTGTTTATATTGTTTGTGTCTTCTACAAAGGCATTATCGCCATTAATTACAGATATTACGCTAGGCATTTCATCTTGAGATAATGGCTCTGCACCTTGATTACTTTTATAAGCTTTTAAGCCATAATCAGCTGATGCGACCAAATAGTAATTATTGACAACTTTCATTGATATTTCTTTTCTAATCTCACTACCTTCAGTACTATCATACTCAGCACCTAAGATGCCTCCGCCAACAACACTGCCAGAATTATAGTTATTAATTAATTCATTGGAACTTAATCCCCACCCAAGAATTCCACCGGAATAAGCAATGTATGATGATGGAATTACTTTTCCTAAATTATAGGTATTATATGCGCTACTATACCACCCTACTATACCACCACTAGATGCTGTAACAGCCTTTATTGTTCCATAATTATAACTATTATATATTGAACTAATACCCCCAGCTATGCCACCGACAATATCATGTTTAATATTTTCAATATTACCAGAATTATAAGAGTTTTTTACTATACAATTATAACCACATATTCCACCCGACACACTTATACCAGTTACATTAGCTTTATTATAAACATTTATTAAAATACCATAATGGGCTGAAATACCACCATTGAAACTATTGCCATTAACATAAGATGATTCTACACCTAAATTTTTTATAATACCATTATTAGCATTTCCAAATAAGCCATTATTATTATCACTTGGTCTATTAACATACATATTGCTTATAACATGACCATTTCCATCAAATGTACCAGAAAACGGATTAGAATATGTCCCTATTGGTGTCCAAGAAATGTTACCATCTAGAGCATTACCTTCACTATCAAACTTACCACCTAAATCTAAATCTCTTGTTAAATAGATTATTTTACCAGACTTATTATCACCATTATTAACTTCGTTAGCTAAGGTAGCAAGACCCTCTCTCGAATTAATACAGCTGACATTATCATTAATGCCACAACTAGCAGGTGTTACAAAATAAACACTACATTTTGTTCTTTTACTTAAGTTAGTAGCATATAATCCCCATTTATCCTCATCCCATGAGGCTGTAACGCCATTATCACACACTACTTTTTCGACATTAATACCAGTTTTCTTTTCCGGAAAGGTAGTAGAATACTCTCCATCTACATAGGGAGTCATAATAATATCGCCATAGATAAATTCTCCAACAGTTGTTCTTACTACCTCTTCTTCACTAGATACAAAAAATTTAGAATAAGCAAAATAAATACCTAATACTAAACATAATAGACAAGGTATACCTATATAAAAATATCTGGAATTATTTTGCCAATATCTTTTTAACTTTAATTTTCTTAAATACTTATCCTTATTAAATTTTTTCATAAATCATTGTCCTTACTACTATCATACTTTTAAGAACAAGAATATTTTGTCGAAATTTGTAATTACATCCCATTTACATTTTCATAGAGGTTAAAACTCTATGAAAACGCCCGGTGAATACTGGCCTCAAACGCCATTTGACCATAAATTTGACCAGAATAGAATTTCA
>CAKORQ010000126.1 GCA_934101445.1 uncultured Bacilli bacterium
GGCAAAAAATTAGTTATTGGTAAGTCATGTGACTCGAAAGCCTGTACGGTAATTATGACTAACACTTGGAAATATGTTCCTAAAGTAAAAAGTTATGATGTTATCGGCGCTATGTTTTCAAATACCAGTCTTTATGGCAACGGCCAGGTTACTATATTTAAATTTGATGGCGTTAATCATACCTGCAATAACTATGTAAAAAAATCTGATGGTATTGGTTGTTCTTACAAATTAGATTCTAAGGCAACTAAAGAATTTTATACCTACATGGATTTTGATGTCTATACCGGTGGATTAGTATATGGTAGTTATCAACATGCGACTAGTTCAGTTACACTAAGTCAAAGTAAAAACTATACGTTTCATATAAACGGATATGGAAATGTTTTCTTATTTAATACTACTAAAGCCAAAGATTCTTACGATGGCATGGACGGCGTTTCAATTTATGTATAGTAATTTAAAAAATGCTGCTATATATGAAACTATAAGAAAACAGCAAAAACAACAACTATGTAAGTTAAGAGAAAGTTTAAAAAAATATAAAAGTATTAGTCTAGATCAAATAGACACCAAAGATTTAGTATATTATTTAGGAGCCACGAAAGGAGAGAAGTTGTCAGTTAAAACTCACTAAAGGCTAAAAGTAATAATATACGTAGAATCTATAGAAAAATAATTTATATGCAGAAAAAGAATCAAGTTTTTAAATACACTTGATTCTTTTTAAGGTTCTATAAAACTAATTATTTATTTTCTTTAATTTCCATAATAACAGGAATGATAGTAGGTCTACGTCCCGTTAAATTATTAATAAAAGGATGTAATTCTAAAATTATTGTATTTCTTAAATCAACATAATTATAATCATTATTTTTTAAATAATTTATAACTGTTTCGCTAATTTTTCTCTCAATAGAATTAATTAATTCTATATTTTCATTAACTAAGACAAACCCCCTAGTTGTAACATTTGGTTTAATTAATAACTTTTTAGTAAAAGGATTAATATTAAGAATAGTAACCAAAATTCCGTCTTTACTCATTAGTTTACGATCCTTAATAACAACTGAGCCAATATCCCCAATTCTGGAGCCATCAACATAAACATCACCAGCCTGGATATTTGGACCTTTTCGAACTCCTTTTTTATCTAAAATTAAAGTTTCACCATTTTGCATTACAAAAGTATTTTCTGCTTTTACTCCACATAAAGCGGCTGTTTCGGCTTGCTTTTTTAACATTCGATATTCTCCGTGCATTGGCATAAAATATTCTGGTTTGATTAACCGCAACATTAATTTTTGTTCTTCTTGATTAGCATGCCCAGAAGTATGAACATTACTTAAATCTTGATTAGTAAATACTTTAACCCCTTTTAAATATAATTTGTTGATAACATTATTGATACTAGAGGCATTTCCCGGAATAGCGCTTGATGAAAATACTACTAAATCATCAGGTAATAAACTTATCTGTTTATGGGTACCATTTGCAATTCTTGATAAAGCCGCCAAAGGTTCTCCTTGCGTACCAGTGCATAAAATACATACTTCATTATGCTTCATTTCTTTAGCCTGGTTAGCATCAATAAAGATTGTCTTATCCGCAATTAATCCATTATTTAAAGCAATTTCAATAGCATTTTCCATTGAACGTCCAAAAGTAATTATTTTGCGATTATTCTCTTGGCAAGATTCTATAATATGTTTTAATCTAAATATATTTGAGGCAAAAGTAGCAATAATTACTCGCCCATTATGAGCCTTAATAATATCGGTAATTTGTTCATCAACAACGGACTCACTTTTAGAAAAACCTTCACTTAATGAATTCGTAGAGTCAGCCATCAGAAGTTTTACACCTTCACTACCAATTTTAGCCATTTTATGAATATTAGCCATCGGTCCAATTGGAGTTAAATCAAACTTATAATCGCCGGTCTCAAAAATAACTCCGTTTGGTGTATGGAGAACGACCGCATAACTATCGGGAATGGAGTGGGTAATACTTACAAACTCAATATCAAAAAATTTAGTTTTAATACGATAATCCTCATTAAAAATCACCATATTATCAAAAGTGATATTACGATCATCTAATTTTTTCTGAATTAAATCTGCCGCAATCTTTGGGGCATAAATAACGGGAATATTAACATTTTGAAGTAAAAAGGAAATACCTCCAATGTGATCCTCATGACCATGAGTAATAATTAATCCCTTAATTTTATCCTCATTTTCTTTTAAGAAAGATGTGTCTTGAATAACATAATCTACTCCCAAAAGATCAGATTCGGGAAACATAACTCCCGCATCAATAACAAATATTTCATTATTATGCATAAAAGCATACATATTTTTGCCGACTTCACCTAGTCCGCCAAGGGCTACAACATATGTAGCATCTTTTTCAAATTTCATATCTATCCTTTCTTGAACTATTATTATTATTTAAAATGATATTCCTGTTTCCTCGACTTGTAAACTATCACAAATTTCCGCAGGCGTTAATTCGGATTGTTCTTATCCTAATAAGTTTTATTATGTTACATACTATAAGCCTTCTATAATTTTTATAGTATTAATAATTGTCATTTTAATGACATAACTGATTATGTATTATTCTTACCTAAAACTAAGTTTTCTAAAATTAATATAAAATTATTTAGTTCATTAAAATAAATTTTTACAAGATAAAATAGCCTTTATAATTTTAAAATCGTTTTTATCCCGCATAAACGACAAAAGTATAACATAAGCCTTGAACTTTAAAAGAAAATTTCTTTTTCAGTTCCTAAATGCAAGTATAGTATATCAAAATATTTGATTTTTAGCAAATTAAATGCTGTTTATTGTTAAAAAACATTGCAAATAAAAAATCCATAATGTATAATTATTAGTATAGGAGAGAGTAAATATGAAAATAAATAATAACCAAAAAGGTTTTACATTAGTAGAGTTACTTGCTGTTATCGTAATATTAGCAATTCTTGCTTTAGTTGCTATGCCAAATGTTACTGGTTTGATGGAAAAATCTCGTAAGAATGCGTTCGTTACAGAAACAATTGAGTTTGCTAAACAAGCAACAACTGCTTATACTGATTTACAAGTAAGTGGATCTGTTACGAATTCGCCTGATTTGTATTTGCCAACTAAAAATTTCACATACGGTGGAAAAGCATATAATTATTTTTGCATTTCTTATGCTAAACTTGCTAAAGATTATATCTCTAAATCCAACGGTGATAGTTACAAAGGTATAATTGAAATATTCATGCCTGCATCAACAAATACTGATGGAAAAACCGTAACCCTAGTTTCAATAAGTAACGGAAAATATGCTGTTAATGGGGTATCTTTAACAAAATTAGCTAAAGGTAATTATACTGAGGCTGCTAGTGGCGTTGGCACCTTCAACCCTGGTGATACCTTAACTTATAGTACTTGTCCAAATGGCAATAATGCAGAAACCACTCTTACAACTCGTATAAATGCGATTCAAAGTGGTCAATTTGATTAAGACTTATTAACTTAAGTCTTTTTCTTTTGTCCTTAATTTGCTAAAATAAAAAAAGAAAGAAGGTTTTAAAATGCTTATAATCGGTTCTCATGTATCTTTTGGTAAAGATC
>CAKORQ010000127.1 GCA_934101445.1 uncultured Bacilli bacterium
CTTCCAAGCCAATTTTTCATAGAGTTAGATACTCTATGAAAAAAATATCACGTACTGTAAGGAGTTTTTATATGCAAAAGAAATATTTAATAATAATTTTATTAGTAATACTAAATATTATATTTTTTAATACTTTAGAAAAGAAAAAGCATTACCTATCCTCTAAGGAAACTATTGGCATTTACATGAATGATAATGCTACTAACGAAATACCTAGCAAAGATAATGCTTCGTTTGTTAAAGCCGTCTGTGACGGTGATGCTAACTATTACTGGGATAATACAAACTGGGGCTTATTTATTGGGGATTTAAATAAAAAAATAAAATGTAATCTTTATTTTCAAGATAAGTTAGAACTGGAATTAACAGAAGATTTTCCTAGGGAATATACTAAGGGCGACAATTATCCAATAAATTACACTTATAATACCGGTTCGTTAAGTGGTACCGTTACTTGTAATCTTGATTCAAAGAAAACAATAGCCAATCTAAATGAAATTGATACCACCGGCACTCACACAATAACCTGCACTTTAACCAATAGTAATAATAGAAGTATTAGTATATCTAAAGAGGTTAAGGTTACTTACGATGAGTACAAAATAACTAATTTAATAACTAATGGTAGTTTTGAAAATAATTTAGATAGTTGGAACACAAGTGATGGCATATTTACCCCAGAAATAGTAACTGATGCATATCATGGTAAAAAGGCAGTAAAACTAATAACTGATAATAATAATGACCATGGGCAGGCTTCCTCATTAGTTCGTCAAACCATGAAGACCGGTAAGCCAATATTAAACCATAAATATTATGCTTTTTCTTATTATAAATCATCAAGAGATTACCATGCCCAAGATAAAAGATTTGAGTGGTATTTAAATTATAGTCAAGAATTTTGTAGAATGTTATTCGGATATAAAGAACAAGCAACTGAAGACTGGCTTCGCATTTCTAATATTCAAAGTGTTAAACCTGAATGTGATAATATGGAAGGTTGGCATATTAGAAACTTTATCCGTAATAGTAACCATGATGTTATCATCGACAGTATGGTATTAATTGATTTAACTAATGACTTTGGCGAAGGCAATGAGCCAGCGTTAGACTGGTTAAATAAACATATTAGTTATTTTGATAATACAATTAGTATCTATAAATAAAAGAAGTAAGAACTCTATCCTACTTCTTTTAAAAAACAATAAATTATTTTATAAACATCGCATCGCCAAAGGAAAAGAAACGATAATCGTTATTTATAGCCTCTTTATAAGCATTTAAGATATTTTCTCTACTAGATAGAGCACTAACAAGCATTACTAAAGTTGATTTTGGTAAATGAAAATTAGTAATTAAAGCATCAATAGCCATAAATTTAAAACCGGGATAAATAAAGATATCCGTATTACCTGAACATTCCTTAAACTCACCATTATATTTATGAGCAACAGTTTCTAAAGTACGGCAAGAAGTTGTTCCAACACTGATAACTCTTCTTCCTTCTTTTTTGGCTAAATTTAAGATATCGGCTGTTTCTTTAGACATCATATAAAATTCACTATGCATTTTATGATCTAAAACATTTTCTTCTTCTACGGGTCTAAAAGTTCCTAAACCAACATGTAGGGTTACAAAAGTAACAATAACCCCCATCTTTCTTATTTCATCTAATAATTCATTAGTAAAATGCAACCCAGCCGTTGGTGCAGCTGCTGAACCTTCTATTTTCGCATAAACTGTATTATATCTCGTTTTATCTTTTAACTTTTCATGAATATAAGGAGGAAGAGGCATCTCTCCTAACTTATCTAAAATTTCATAAAAAATACCATCGTAAATAAATTCAACATGTACAATACCTTCGCCCTTTATTTCTAAGACCTTGGCCTTAAGCAAACCATCACCAAAAGATACAATGGTTCCTATATGTAATCTTTTTTGAGGTCGAGCTAAACATTCATACTTTTTATTTCCTAAATCATTTAATAACAATAATTCAATATGGGCTTTAGTATCTTCTTTTTCCCCAATTAAACGTGCTGGAATAACCTTTGTATTATTTAAAACTAAAACATCCCCCTTATGTAAATATTTAGTTATATCTTTAAATACTTCATGAGTAAGTTTTCCTGTTTTCTTATCCATAACTAATAATTTAGATGCCGCTCTATTTTCCAGAGGCGTTTGAGCAATTAACTCCTTCGGTAAATCATAATCAAAATCATTTATATTCATTCTTTCAAGTCCTCTCTTGTCTTTAAAAATAATACTCTAAAATCAAATTAAAATCAACACTAAGTAGCCAAAATATTTAATTACAGCCCCTTAAAATAAGATTAATTATTATATTACTTATAATAATTCCTATAACCCCAGCATCATAAGGATTTATTGTTAAAAAAATAAAACTTAAAACCCCCACTAATATTCCGTATATTCTTCGTAATTTCTTTCCTACCGGACTACTAATATTTATAGAACTAACAAATATTATACTAAAAAGAACTGTACTATTTAAAGTTAACTTCATTAAAGCAATTAAATTATTATTAATAAGACCATATATTCCTAAAGTTAGAATATAACTTAGAAAAGCATACCCAGGTATATCTTTTTTATAAATACTAATATTACTTAATAAAAGATAACTTAAGATAAGAATAATTAAATTATTACTTCCTATAGAACCAATACTTGCTCCCCATAATAAATCACTAGTTGTATATAAACTATTTACTTGTTCTTGATACAAGGATAAATAATTATTTTTATTAAGCACCATTAAAAAAAACGTAATAAGTAACTTAGATATTGCTATATTATTAAGATGATTATTATAAAGACACTTTCTATTTAAGTTATATATTAAAACTCCTACTATATCAACAATATAAGGTATTCTAATAGGTAACAATAAAGTTAAAACTATAACTTCATAATACCTATAAGGATAATTATCTTTTAAAAAAGTAGAACTTAAGAAAGTAATAATAATATTAATTAAAAGTAACCATAATACTTTAAAACTAGTTATTATACTTACTAAACCCTTACTATAATCTAAATAACCATATTTATATAAACTAAAACCAATTATTGGGATTAATATAAGTAATAGTAAAGCCTCATAAAATTTATTCGAAGTTTTTCTCGTTAAACA
Source organism: uncultured Bacilli bacterium (assembly GCA_934101445.1). GTDB lineage: Bacteria > Bacillota_I > Bacilli_A > RF39 > UBA660 > CAG-605. The sequence goes on from CAKORQ010000127.1 coordinate 3,164, forward strand.
ATTAGCCACTACTATCACCTACTCTTAACTTTCTTTTGCTAGGACAAACATAATTACATAGCCCACAATTGCAACATTTACTGGTCTTTAAAGGATTAATATGCCAAGGACACATAGTATAACAAAGTCCGCAATTAGAGCAGTTATCCATATTTTTTTTAGATTCTATCTCTTCTTTTTTATTTAAAATAATCAATTCTGTTTTTTCAGTTAAAACATACTGAATATCTATGGGAATATTAATTAAACTATTATTAAGACTTATCTTTATATCTGTAATATCTATTTTTAAATATTCTAATAATTCTTTTAAAATAGTATACTTAGTAACTTTTATAACTAAAGTTTTAATATTATTTCTAACGGTTAAATAAATATAATTATTATTTTCTTTTCTAATATCATAATAAACATTCAATAAATCTTTAGTACTTATAATATTATCC
>CAKORQ010000128.1 GCA_934101445.1 uncultured Bacilli bacterium
GTTGTTTGTTGTTTTAAAAGAATTGATAATCCTTTTTTAGATGAAAATACTATTAAATATGGTTTGATAAAAAAAGATAAAATAGATTATTTTAAGTATTTAATTGATAATAAAAAAGAGATTTTAAAAAGATTAGAAAATTCACAAAATAATAAGTTAAAAGAAGATATTTATACGGAAATAAAAACTTTAAATAAATTATTGGAAGAATGTTGGGCTATTAGTACTGATTGAATTGATTTTAGGTTTTGAAGATAAAGGAGTATCATTAACAGTGATACTTTTTATTTTGGAATTATTTAAAGTGTCGGGCTTATTAAATTCTTTAAAAATATTTAAAATACTACCTGCATTATTAATAATAGGGCGGACTTGTTTATATAAAGGAATAGCCTGATTAACAATGTTTAAAGTTTTAGATATGCCACTTATTACTTTGCCAAAAGTTAAACCATTAAAATTTCCAGGGTACATAATATCACCTTCTAGAATAGTATATGAAAAATAGGTTTTCTTATTGACACAATTTTGCTATAATGATATTAAGATAATAGGTGATATTATGATTGATGCAAATAACAATACAATACCAAATGCAGTAAATACAGCAAATGTGAGTGTGGATAGTACGAATGGTAATGGTTCAAAAAATCAAAAAAATTCAGAAAAAGAAACTAAAAGCAATTTTTTGTTAGAATTTTTATATAGTTTTGCTAATGTTTTTTATTTAGCGTATCGAGGTATTTCATATCCTTTACAATCTGTTTTTAATGCTTCCTCTAAAAAAGTTGATGATGCCTATCAACAGGCCAAGTTTATGAAAAATGGTAAAGTTAAACGTGACGATGATTTAGATGTTATTGTCAAAAAAATTAAAGATTTCTTAGGAATAACGCAAAAAGAAGTTTTAAAATTAGAAGAAGAACGCCGAAAATTACAGTTAGAATTACAGCAACCAGAGGCGACAACGCCGGGAAAACCCAAAGTATATCGTTATAAGATAAAAAATACTAATGGAAAAATTGAATATGGAACCTTTACTGCCTTGTCGAAAATGGATGTTAACTCCTTTTTGCTTAATGAAGGAGTAGAAGTATATAAAATTGAAAATAATCAAATGATAGATTTTATTTATGGCGATTCATCGATGGTTGGTAGTAAATGGTCAACTAAAGATTTGATTTTCTGGTTAACTCAGTTATCAACTTATATTAAAGCCGGTATTACTTTAAATGATGCTATTAAAATTTTGATTAATCAATATGCTAAACAAAAAGATAAAAAAGTAACAATGCAGGCTATTGCCTATGAACTTACAATGGGAAATTCCTTTTCACAAGCCTTGGAAAAGCAGGGAAGTAAGTTTCCACCTTTACTTATTAATATGTTAAAAGCGGCCGAAGCAACTGGTGATTTGGAGTCAACTTTAGATGATATGTCTAACTATTATACCGAAATGGAAACAACAAAAAAGCAAATGGTCAGTGCCATGACTTATCCAACTATCGTTATTATTTTTGCTATTATAGTTGTATGTTTTATTATTTTGTATGTTGTTCCCCAGTTTGAAGATATATATACATCGAATGGAGTTACTGTTAGTGGTCTAACTGCTGTGGTTTTAGCGGCTAGTAAATTTTTACAAACTGATGCTTGGATGTTGTTGTTGGCTATTATTATATTTGTAATTGTTTTTTACATGGCATTTAAGAAAATAAAGGCTTTTCGTCGGGAAGTCCAAATTGTTTTAATGCACATTCCCGTTATAAAAAATATTATTATATATAATGAAATAGCTATATTTACGAAAACTTTTGCTTCTCTTTTAAAAAATAATGTTTATATTACGCAAAGTGTTGAAATTTTAAGTAAGATAACTAATAATGAAATTTATAAAGAAATAATGTATAATACTATTAATAACATTGTTGTCGGTGATAAAATATCTAAGGCTTTTAAAAATCATTGGGCAGTACCAGATGTTGCTTATAACATGATAGTTACGGGTGAGTCGACTGGCGAACTGGCAGAGATGATGGATAGAGTAAGTCATTATTATCAAGAACAGCACGCTTCCATTGTTAGTAATATCAAGAGTTTTATCGAACCATTAACTATTGTTTTCTTGGCTGTAGTAGTCGGAGGAATTATTATTGCTATCTTAGTGCCAATGTTTGAAATGTACAATCAAGTATCAGGGGGAGGAATGTAATGAATAATATAATTTATTCAATCTATATGTTTGTAGTGGGAACTATTATGGGTTCCTTCTTTAATGTTGTCGGTAATAGATTAAGTGTTAATAAATCAGTTGTTAAACCAAGAAGTCATTGTGAGACTTGTGGACATACTCTAGAGTGGTTTGAATTAATACCAATAATTTCTTTTCTAGTTCAGGGAGGTAAATGTCGGAAATGTCAGGCTAAATTATCTTGGTTGTATCCTTTAATAGAAATAATTACCGGATTATTTTATCTGGGCTGTTATTTATATTATGGATTTTCTTATAATTTATTAATGGCCTTAGTAATAAGTAGTGTTTTAATAATAACTTGTATAAGTGATTTTAATTATTTAATTATATTAGATGAAGTTTTAGTAGTTGGGAGCATTTTAGTTCTAATAATATCTTTTTTACAAGGGGGATTTAATAATTTAGTTATATCATTATTAAGTGGTCTATTGTTATTTTTCTTCATGTTATTAGTTAAAATTGTAGGAGATAAGGCCTTTAAAAGAGAATCTTTGGGCGGTGGTGATATTAAGTTATCCTTCTTTATCGGAGCGGTTTTAGGTTATAAATTGGCCTTTATTAATTTGATTTTAGCTAGTTTCTTAGCCTTGCCGGTAGCATTTTTCTATTTGATTAAGTTAAAGGACAGAGAAGTTCCGTTTGGACCTTTCTTAATTGTTGCTACTTTTATAATTTATATTTTTTCACCAGAGATTTTAGAGTTTATTGATTTATTAATATATTTATAAAAAAGTCGTATTTGTTTATGACTTTTTTTATATCATTTTATATAGTCTGTCAGTCCAACTAAAATTGATTAATTGTTTTTAAATGATTTTAAAGATATTGATTTTAAGTGAAAACAAAAAAACATCTACTCAGGTTTGTGAATAGATGTTTTTAGATTCAAAAACACTTGGACTGAGAAACATCTAACGACCAAAGAAATGTATCTCTTTTTTTACTTAAGAACAATCCTGTTCTTTCACTAAGTGGTATTGCATATTTTTAATCTTTGCAACTATCTATCTAGTTTTACTATAATCAAAACTCGGTAAAATGATATAAAAAATTTTATAAATATTAATTTTAAATTTATTAAGTTTTATTTTTAATATTGATACTTTTTTAGTAGATTTATACTGGTCTTTGTGGTACCATATTAAATAGATACATTTGATTGTTAGATGTTTTAACCTTAGTCCATATTTAGAATTTTTTTAGAAATGGAGAGGTGGTGGTCCATATGAAGGGAGACCTCAGGTGGAGTACTTAGTTGTACTTATTGTCATTCTTGTTTTGATTGCAAGAATATTAGATTCTGGAAACAGAAATTAATAC
>CAKORQ010000129.1 GCA_934101445.1 uncultured Bacilli bacterium
TTCATCTTGAGTAGTTAAGTTAGCCACATTATCAATAGTAGATTCTTTTATAGCCCGTCTATTTACTTCTTCAAGGGTATAACCATTTGCTTTTAAGCCATCTTTAATGCTTACGTAGTCACTATCACTAAGATAAGTTCTTATCACTTTTATATTGCCAGTTTTTAAAATCTTATTAGTAGTAAAGTTTAAATCATAATTATTACTTTCTAATAAAGTCTTACCATTTTCATCCGTAGTTACATTAGTACCACTACAACTTAGTTTTATTATTTTTTCTATTATAGTTAGGTTAATGGTATAATCTTTGGAATTACCTAGATTATCTTTAGCCGTAATACTAGCCGTTATTTCCCCAGGATTTTCGGTATCAATGGGACTAGTTAATTCATAAGTACAATCTGATATATCTTCGCAGGCTGCTACTAACATATCTTTTGTAATATTAGTGCCGGCATCAAATTCTGATACTTCTTTAAAGGTTATAACTGGTGCTGTAGTATCATTAATGGTTATAGTCCCAGTTTTGGTAGTATTTCCATAACTTACTTTATAAGTATAGGTTCCTATTTCATTTTTAACATTTGATAAATCTAAGTTATAATCTGGTTCACTTATATCCGTTAAATTAATGTAATTACGAACTGAGGCTGGTATTTCTTCCCCTAATTCAACCGTAATGTTTTTAGTTTCAAAATTACGAGGATTATTTTTAAAAATATAATAATATGTCCCATAACCAACACCGCATAAGGCTAGAACAAAGAAAAAACTTAAAACTATATTAGTTATTAATTCTCTCTTAGTCATTATTCGAACTTTTTTACCATTTTTATTAATTATTTTAGCATTTTTAACACTGATATCAATAGGCTCAGGAAAACTATTATTTAAGATACTAACAGTCCCATTATTAATGGTAGCAACGGTAATAGTTCCTTTTTGAGATTTAGTTACACTAGTTTCTTCTATTTTTATGTTATTAACAGGACCGGTAGGAGCCCCACTAGAATTAGAAACATTTTGAGTATTAGATGCTGTAGTAACATTAGGAGCCCCTATATTTTGAAGACTGGGATTACTTACCGCAGCAGGATTATTTTGACCAGTAGAATTATTTGGAATACGGGCTGGATTGGAAACCGTATTATTTAAAGGAGTAGGATTTGCCCCATTAGTCTGATTACTTACCGGATTACTAACCTGGTTATTTAAGGCGGGATTAGATATATTCTGGGTATTTACTCCAAGATTATTAACTTGATTATTTAAAGGAGTAGGATTTGCTATACTCCCCGTATTTGGACTATTTGGTATACTACTATTACTATTATTAACATTAGAATTATTTATATTACTAGTACCATTATTCACAAACCTTCACTCCTTATTCTAATATAATTATAAACTAAATAAGTTATTTTGACAACGAAAAAATAGACCCTTATTAACAGTCTATTTGAGATTAATTATTTGAAAAATTACCATTAAACCCTAATTCTTTGGCTAATTTTTTCTCGGTATTTTCAACAACACTACTATTATATTTTTGCATTAGTTCATCAAGAGTTAAATGATTTAATTTAGTATCAGTAACCATTTGCTCAGTAATCTTATAATTTAAAGTATTAGCCTCGCTATCAGTAAGACTAGAAATATCAAAATTATTATATAACATATTATTTATTAAAGTTTCATTTACTATTTCTAATTTCTTAAAATATGCAAGACGTAATTAAGAAGTTCTAAACTAGTTTTAGTTTTATTAAGTCCATAAATAAATTCTTGATTATCTTTAGTATAATAAATAGCAGGTACTAAAGTATCATAGGGAAATTGAGATATTTTTTTAATAAAGTAAGCATTCCAATTATAGTTGGCAAATTCTTTTATAATACTTTGAAATTCTTCTTTAGTTTTAGCTCTTTTAACTAAATTGATTAAACGATAATATCCACTTAGATATTTATTTAAAATGGCAATTAATTCAGCAAAGTAAATACCATAACCTGTATTACTTTCTTTTTCTAAAGTGGCTATAGTTTCATTAATTCTATTTATAATAAGCATTACTTTATTACCTAGAAAGTATTCATTTTTAGCATTTACTAACTCATCAGGATTTTTCGTCGTACAAGCAATTAAGTAAGCAGTATTTAATTCGTTTAATTCATTAATTGTCGATGTTCCGGCTTTTATTTCTTTTTTTATTCTTTCCGATAATACTTGATACATTCCTACCACATCGACGATGGTAGAATCTTTATCAAGTTTTAAAACCTTAAAATAATCCATGGAAAATACGTCCTAAACCAAGTTTTCTTTTAGGCATCTTAATAGCATTAAGACGAAGTTCATCACATCTTCTTTTATCTTCTAAGGCTTTAGGACATAAGTTGTCAAAACCACCATTAGCATAAATTTCAACTAAAGTTTTGGAAGACATATCTTGGCTATTTAAACTGTCTAATTTAGTAGCAACTTTACAACCACGACGATAATTATATAATTTTTCATCGCTAAAGACTTCATTAGTGCTTATAACTTTGTTAGATAAAGCACTAAATTTTAGGATTTTGTCCATATTTTCTTCTATAAAATCAGCCACCATATCGACAGTATTTGGCCTTCTAAAGGTTTCAAATAAACCTTTAAATTCTAAAGTCTTAGTTAAAGGACTAAATTCTTTGGCTCTAATATAATCATTCATCTCTTTAAAAAATTCGGTATTATATACATAGATACCTGCCGTTAATCCGGTCTTTTGAAATATTTTTAAAGTATCTAAATAACTTTTTAATTCATTTAGCATAAAAATTACGAAATCACTATATTTATCATCTACTCTAGGACCATTAGCAGTTTCGACTGATATACTACTACGCAATTTATTTATTTGCTTTTCTATTCTTTTAATTAGTTCGTTCATCATTATCACTTCTTTCTTTTGGGATTTCCCCTTTTTTACAGTTTGTCTAGTATAGCACATATTTTGGATTTGTCAAATAATTTTAGTTTACCATTAGTAATTATGTTTTTAACTTATGATAATGTCCTAAGGGTTAGTATTTGATTATGTTCCAAGTATTATAGACAAAGTTTTCACCAAAAAAGAATAACCCCTATTTATCAGGAAAGTTATCCTTTTTTACTAAATTTCTTACCTTAACAGTAGGAGAAATAGCCGTTTTTAACTCTATTTCATTTTCTAAAACTTTTTTTATCCAATCGCCTTTATGAATATATCTTTTACATAATTTACTCTTAATAAGTTCCGATTTGCTTAATTTACTCAGTTCATAGAACTCTTCAATATTCATAGCATAAACAGCATGACCCTCAGCCAACATAGAATCAGTTTGTTTATCATAAAATTTATCTAAGACAACGCGACCATTAGGATAAACATACCCAACATAGCCATCAAAGGTTTTCTTACCCTTAATTCTAAAAATAGGATTAGAAGTATCGTATAAACTTTTCTTTGCCATAAAAAGTTCTAATAACTTTTTTTGATGTTGTTCTTTTGTTTCAACATT
>CAKORQ010000130.1 GCA_934101445.1 uncultured Bacilli bacterium
GCCAGTGGTCATGTCTTAGCCTTAAAAAAATTAGAAAAAGAACATAGCGGTTTATTTATTTATAACCTAGGGATGGGTAGGGGCGTTAGCGTTTTAGAAATGGTCGAAACTTTTAAAAAAGTTAATAAAGTTGATGTTCCCTATGTAATTGCCCCTCGTCGTCCAGGTGATATTGCCAGTTGTTATAGCGACCCTAGTAAGGCTATGAAAGAACTAGGTTTTACTTGTGAGAAAACATTAGAAGATATGGTGAGTAGTGCTTGGAACTACGAAAGAAAAAATATTTAATTAAAATAAAAAAGAAAAGAATAAGAGGAAAAAATTATGAATAATAAAAAAATTGGTTTGGCAGTCGAAGATAGAATCCACTTTTTAGGACTTAATCAAAAAAGTTTTGCCGAAAAGTTATTTATGAGTGAAAAAGAATTAAAAGAGTACTTAAGAGGAAAAAAAGATTTTTCTCTAGAGTTAATTTCTTTAATAGCCCTAAATTTAAAAACTACTCCGGAGGCTTTAATGTTATCTAATAGTAATAAATTGTTATTTAGAGGTTACCTAGAAACCCAGGCCCGCCGAAGAAAACTCCATAAAGTTGGTGATATTGCTGGTATTATTGGTGGCATTATTATCTGTATCTGTTTATGTATTATGGATGTTACTCTAGCCTTCAATAATATTAATTCGACTTCCTGGTTGATTATATTTTCGATAATAATTATTATGTTTTTAGTTATTGATATTGTTAATAGAGTCCAAAGTAAGTTTTAAAAAAATAAAGATACTAGGATATATAAGTATACTAGAAGATAAAAAATTTTCTAGGAAAGAAGAGAGTTGTTTATGAAAAAAAATTTAATTTCCATTGTTGTTCCTTGTTATAATGAAGAAGAGGCTATACCATTATATTATGAGGCCATGGTAAAACAAATGCAAAAAATGACCTATGTTGATTTTGAAATTGTCTTTGTAAATGATGGGTCTAAGGATAAAAGTTTGGAAATAATGCGCAAATTAGCCCAAAAAGATAAAAGAATTAGATACGTTTCCTTTTCTCGTAACTTCGGTAAAGAAGCCGGAATGTATGCAGGCTTAGAGGCTGCTACGGGTGATTTTATAACGACCATGGATGTTGATTTGCAAGACCCCCCAGAACTTTTAGAAGAAATGTATAAAGGTATTACCGAAGAGGGCTACGATTGTGTGGCAACCAAATCCACTTCCCGTAATGGGTATTCGCCCTTAAGAAAACTATTTACCAAATGGTTTTATGGAATTATTGGTCGTATTTCTAAAACAGAAATGGTAGCCGGGGCTCGTGATTACCGCTTGATGACTCGTCAAATGGTCGATGCTATTCTTTCTTTAAAAGAATACAATCGTTATTCTAAAGGTCTATTTTCCTTTGTCGGTTTTGATACCAAATGGATAGAGTTTGAAAACCAAGAACGCAGTGCGGGAACGACTAAATGGAATTTTTGGAAATTATTTTCTTATGCTGTTGATGGTATCGTTGGCTTTTCAACCGAACCCTTATTAGCAGCCGCTTTCATTGGTTTGATTTTTTGCCTAATTGCTTTTGTGATGATAATTGTTATTATTGTAAGAACGATTATCTGGTCTGATCCGGTTGCTGGGTGGCCAAGTCTGGCTTGTATTATCTTCTTTGTTGGGGGTATTAATTTATTTTGTACCGGCATTATCGGTGAATACTTAGCCAAAACTTATTTAGAAACGAAAAAGCGTCCTATTTATATTGTTAAAGAAACGGAAAAAACCCGAAAGGATGCGAAGTAATTATGGGCATTATTGTTTGTATTTTATTAGGACTTTTTATGGCTTTCGAGCCAATAACTGATAACGATTATTTCTGGCACGTCGTAGTTGGCCGCTGGATAAATAATAATCATATCATTCCTAATCAAGAATTATTTTCGTGGGCTAGCGGTAAGGCTTGGGTGGCTCATGAATGGTTAAATGAACTTATTATGTATAAAATTGGGGATATGGGTTGTGTTATTTTAATGCTTGTTATCTTCCTTATCTTATATATATTAATGGCTAAAATGCTAAAGTTAGAATGGAAAAAATTATTTGATTTTCGCTTATGTTATTTCCTTTTAATGACCGTTTTCTTTAAAGTTACCGGACCACGTCCTTATATTATTAGTCTTGTTTTTCTAGCCTACTTAGTATATGTTTTATTTAGTTATTTAGATAATAAAAAATGGGCGCAAAAACTAATTTATACTTTACCCGTTTTACAAATATTATGGGTTAACTTTCATGGCGGCTCTAGTAGTTTAATTTATTTATTTATTATTGGTGTCTTTATGTGTGATATTTTTGTTAAAATCTTTAAATTTAAACCTAATAGATGGAATACTTTTAAACTAAATAAAAAGCAAATAAAAACTTTAGGAATCGTTCTTATTTTAACTATAGGGGCATCTTGCTTAAATCCTTTTGGACCTAAAATGCTTTTATACCCTTTTACTAATATGTTAGATGATTCGATGACTAGTTATATTTTAGAATGGAATAGCCCAAGTTTTCATAATTTCTTAGGTTTATATATCTTTATTATGATAGCCTTCCCGTTATTTAACTTAATCTTACAGAAAAAAGATATGAAAATGCACGAAATAGGTTTTCAATTAATGTTTTTATTCATGGCTTTAAAAAGTCAAAGATTTATTGGCATGTACGGTATTTATTCTTGTTGGAATATTGGCAAATATTTCTTTGTTACTGATGATATTTATAACTACTTAAAAAAGCCATTTAAAAAATTAGAAAAACCAATTTATTATTTAAGTTGTTTAGTCTTAGTACTAGGAACTATCTTTGTTGGTTATAAACAAATAAATAGTTTTAATAATACCGGAGTTATTGATAATGATGGTTTCTATAGTGATGCGGCTGTAGAAAAAATAGTGGAATTAAAGCCAACTAGATTATATAATGACTATTCACAAGGCGGCTACTTACTATATAAATTAGATAGTATGAATGTCCTAGATAAAGTTAAAATATTTAGTTATGGTTTAGGGGATGTCTTTAGTAACGACTTACTTCCTGATACCATGAACTTACAAGATTTAAAAACTAATCCTGAAAAAATATTAGATAAATATAATTTTGATTATCTCATTACTACCAGTACGCATACTTTACATTATTATTTAGAAGCCAGTAGTGATTATGAACTTATTTATAGTGATGATATGTGCTATATATTTAGAAATATAAATAATACTATTTAATGTTTATTAAGAAGTAATTGATACATTGCTTCTTTTTTCGTTATAAGATAAAATTCTTATTTAAAAACAGAAATAATCTAAATTAAAAGAGTCAAAAATCATTTAAATATAGTTGCGAAAATTAAATGACTATGTTAGGATTATTAAGAGTTAACAAAAGAAATATTTAAAAGAAAAAGAGTGATAAAAATGATATTATATGATAAGTTAAGTAGTGCCGATAAAGCCAAATTAGAAGCCTTTAAAGAAAAATATTATGCCAGGTACGTTT
>CAKORQ010000131.1 GCA_934101445.1 uncultured Bacilli bacterium
GGGGTGGGAAGTTTCTATAACTTATATTAATAAATAAAAAAGAAAAAACATATAATTAACTGGTGATAATATGGATAATAGATTAGAAAGCGTAACATTAATAAGTGAAATTAAACTAAATGATAGAAAAAAAGTTAGTCTGTCAGGTTTAAAAAAATTAGTTAGTTTTGATCCTGAAGAATTTGTTATGGATACAAACCTAGGTCCTTTAGTATTAAAAGGAAATAATTTAGAAATAGTTAAACTAGATATTATTGACGGTAATTTACAAATAAAAGGAAAAATAAATTCTTTGGTCTATTTAGATGGAAAGGATAGTAAGAAGGATAATGGCATTCTTGCTAAATTATTTAAGTGAGTATTAAATTACAGTTGGTATGTTTTGGTGTTTCTTTTCTTTATGGAATATTTGTAAATTGGTTTTATCGTTTTAATAAAAAATTTTTAGATAAGAGCAATTATTTTAGTAAAGTAATAATTTATATGTTGATGAGTTTTTTATTAGTAATTGGTTATATTGATATTTTTTACTTTGTTAATAAAGGAATCTTTCATATTTATTTTATTATAGTGCTAGTTTTAGGGGTTTTGGTGGGTATGAAGATTTGGCATAGAAAGAAAAAAGGTTAAAAGAGTTATTTAATTTAGAATTTTATTTTGAATATCTCTCTTTTTTTAGGAACAAGGATAACTTTTTTGAGAAACAAGGATAATTTTTTTGAGGAATAAAATTAAAAATGTCAAAAGATTATGTAAAAAAATTGTAAATCCTGGCTAGTGTATAGAAAAAAAATCTTATTAATGGTAAAATCGAATTAATAAAGGGCTGTTGATATGAAAAAGAAGAGTAAGAAAACTTTATTCATAAAGAGTTTGCAAAGAAAAAGTATTTTAATTTTTTTGATAGCAATTGTATTTGTAGTATTTAGTGGTTTAGTAAGGGATTGGATTGCGATTGGTAACAATGTTATCCAAAAGAAAAACCTAGAAAAAGAATATCAAAAACTGCAAGAAAAACAAGAGGTATTAGAGCAAGAAGTAACTAAGTTACAAGATGAAGACTATGTCTTAAGATATGCTAGAGAAAAATATGGTTATAGTAAAGATGGGGAATTAATTATTAGAATTAATGAAAATGGTAACTAGATAAAAGAATAGTTAAACAGATAAACAGAAAAAAACAATTTAATAAAATGATAATTATAGATATAAATTTTAGATAAAAATGGAAAAGATGATGCTTTGGTAAAAGATACCAAATTTTTTTGGGGAAAATAGTCAATATTTTCTTTTCTTTTAGAATACTTTCTTGTATAATAACTAATTAGTGATAAAATGGAGTGATAAAATGGAGTCTATTAAGTTGAGTAATATTACATTTCAATATAATGATTTTACGGTATTTGATAGACTAACTATGCAAATTAATAAGGGGGTTAATACGGCAATTATTGGGACCAGCGCTTGTGGTAAAACTACACTTGCGAAAATATTTGCGGGGGCCCTAAAATATAATGGTAGTATTATTATAAATGGGGTGGAGATTGTTAAAGACAATTTTTATCTTTTAAAAAGGTATGTTAGTGTTGTTACTAATGAAAGATATAGTAGTACTAATAACGTAATAGATGAATTATTTAATAGTTTAAAGGATTTAAATTTGACGGTGGAAGAAGAAGAGACAAGAGTTAATAAGATTGTCAAATTTTTTAAGTTAGAGAATGTTTTAGAAACGAAGGTTTCTACTTTTGCAAAAAGATTTAAAAATTATTTAAAGATAATAAAGGCTTTAATAAGAAATAGTGAATATATTGTTTTTGATGATGTTTTTGTTAATATGGAAGAAGCAGATATTAAAAGAATAGTTAAGTATTGTAAAACTAATGATATAACGATAATTAATATTACAACGGATATGGAAAATTTATTAGATAGTGATTATCTTATAATTTTATATAATAAAGGGATTGCTATGGAAGGTAAGACTTTAGAATGTTTAAAAGAAGAAAAAATTTTAAAAAGATTAGGCTTTAATTTACCATTTATGGTTGATTTATCGATTCAGTTGGGTTATTATGGATTACTAAACGAGATTATTACAAACGAAAGAAAGATGATAAAGACGATATGGAAATAAGTTTAAACAAAGTTTGTTGTTCAGCGGTTAATGAGGAAAGAAAATTAAATAATGTTACTTGTACTTTCAAAAGTGGGAACATTACCTTTGTCAGTGGTATTTCTGGTCGGCTTTTAAGAGATTTACTTATCGGTAAGAAGGGCAAAAGTAGTGGGAGTATTGAAATAAGTCCCGCCGGAACAATTAAAGATATTGGGTATCTAAGTAATAATCCGTTAAAAGAATTTAAAACTAAAACCGTTTATGAAGAAATGAATTATCTAGGGGATTTATATAATTTAAATTATGAAGACCGTAATAAAAAAATTTATGATGCTTTAAAGTTAGTAGAACTTAATGATAGTTATTTAAGAAGAAGTTTTGTTACTTTATCGACTACAGAAATAAAAAGAATACAATTAGCACTTATATTATTTTATAATCCATTAGTGTATATATTTGATTATTATGAGAAGGGATTTAATTATAAAGATATAGATTATTTAAAAAAAGTGTTAAGAAAGTTAAAGAGTAATTATAATAAAAATATTATTATTGTTAGTGATAATATTAGTTATTTTTTAGATACTTTAGATGAATATATTATTTTTAATAAAGGTAAAGTAGTTGTTACGGGGGATAAGAAGGATTTATATAATGAAGATTTATATAAGTACATTAAATGTCCAAAGATAATTTCTTTTATTAAAATGGTTAAAGATAAAGATATTAATTTATCTAATTATTTAGATATTAATGAGTTAATTAAAGGGATTTATAGAAGTGTTGAGGGTAAATGAGATATAAGGCAAAGATTAGTTATGATGGTAACTCGTATTATGGTTTTCAAAGATTAAATGAAATGCCCACTATTCAAAAAGAATTAGAAAAAGCCGTAAGTATTATTAATAAGAAAGATACGGTAGTTAAAGGGGCTTCGAGGACAGATAAAGGAGTTCATGCTTATGGGCAGGTTGTGCATTTTGATTTGGATTTTGAAGTGCCGGTTGACAGATTAAAGACGGCAGTAAATGCTATATTACCAAGAGATATTAGAGTAAAGGAAATAGAAATTGTTAATGAGAAATTTCATGCTAGAAGAAGTGCAGTTGGTAAAAAATATGTTTATAAGCTTAATTTAGGGGAGTATGATGTTTTTTTAGATAGGTATTATTTGCAATATCCTTATAAGTTAGATATTAAGAAAATGGAAGAATGTAGTAAAGTTTTCATAGGGGTTCATAATTTTAAAAATTTTACCGCGGGCCAAAGAGATAATTATGAGGCCATAGTTCAAGAAATAAACTTTATTAGAAATGGTAATTTTTTAGAAATAGAATTTGTAGGCAAAAGTTTTTACCGGTATATGGTAAGAAATATGGTTGGCGCGATGATTGATGTGGCCAGAGGAAAAC
>CAKORQ010000132.1 GCA_934101445.1 uncultured Bacilli bacterium
TTCTTTTTACTATCAGTCTATTACTACTTGATTTTTATAAATGCCTCGAACTTACTACTAATAAAGAACTAAATAAAGAAGTATATAGAACAATTACTGTAACTTTTAAAGAAGAATGTGATAAAGAAAATATTTTAAATTCGTATAAAGAAAAAATTGAAAATCTAGATGATGATAATATTTTGTTTAAAAGTAGAATTTATTTAGAGGAATTTATTCAGAATACAAGTCCGTGCATTTTAGAAAGTATTGTCCCCACTACCAATATTGATAACTACATTAGTATTAAAAAAGTCTTACTTATTACTTTTATTATCGTCATAATATTAGTAGCATTCTTAACCAGTATCTTCTCCCTTAATATGGCATCTGACTTAAAAAAAGATATAGCCTTATATAAATTAATTGGTTATAAAACTAAAGATATAATGTATATAATGTTTAACTTCTTTCTTTTCTTTTATTTAATTACTTATTTAAGTAGTATCGGTTTTACTATCATAATATTTAAACTTGGTAATTTTAATGCCTTAAATAACTATTTAAACATAGATAACTTATATACGTTAAATATCTATAATTACTTAGAAGTAGGTCTAATTATATTTTTAATATTAGCAATTATTTTAAAAAGAATTAAATCCCTGATTAAAACTAATAAATCAATAGAATTAATGAAAAATTAAAAAAACTTGAAAAGTTCAAGTTCTTGTTAACATCTTGCTTTCTAAGATAGCAATAGGTTTATAAAAGATATAAGATAAAATAATTAAGACAGCAACTCCAGTTAATACTAAGTCTAAATTAAATACCTGTGTTCCATAAATAATTAAATAACCAATTCCTTCTTTACTAACTAGAAATTCTCCCATAATAACACCAATAAAACTTAAAGATAGGTTTAACTTAATAGAAGAAATAATACTAGATAAACTACTAGGGATAATTAGATAATATAAAGTTTGCAACTTATTAGCCTTAAAACTTTTAAATAGTAATAAATGATTCTTATTAACATTTACCATACCCGTATAAATAGTAACTAAACTGACTATTAAATTAATAAGTAAAGCCATAATAATAACTGATTTAATATTAGCCCCACACCAAATTAAAATTAAAGGACCAATCGCAACTTTAGGTAAAGAGTTTAACATAGTAATAAAAGGATCAAATACTTTATAAATAGGTTTAACTAAATAAAATAGAATAGATATTATAAGACTAATAATAAAACCTAGGCTAAAAGATATTAATACTTCTTTAGTAGTAGTATATAAATGATTAAAGAAATTATGATTACTAATAAGACTAATTAAAGTTTTAATAATTTTACTAGGACTAGAAAAGATAAAACTATTAATAATATTATATTTACTTAAAAATTCCCAAGTAAGTAAGAAACTAATAATAATTATTATTTGAGTAAGAAGAATTAGAAGATTATCTCTTTTAATTTTTTTTAGATAAGCTATTTGGTTCGGTGACATATTCCTCTAACTCCTTCCAAATAAGTTCATAGTAATAATTAAACTTAGCATCTTTACGATTAAGAATAGGGTTTTTAGGATTATCTAATTTAATATCATAAATACTTTTTATAATTGCCGGTCTTTTCGATAAGACAATGACTTTATTAGAAGTAGCAATAGCCTCCCCAATATCATGAGTAACTATAATTGCTGTTTTACCTTCCGATTTAATAATATTATAAACATCATTACTTACTTCTAATCGGGTTTGATAATCTAGAGCACTAAAAGGTTCATCTAAAAGTAAGATATCCGGATTAGTAGCAAGCGTTCTAATTAATGCCACCCTTTGGCGCATTCCTCCTGATAAACTACTAGGATACTTATCTTTAAACTCTAATAAATTATATTTTTTAATAAGATTATCGACAAAACTTAAATTTTCTTTAGTAAGACAGTGAGTTAATCTAAGTCCTAAAATTGCATTATCCCAAATAGTTAAGTAGGGTAGTAAACAGTCTGTTTGGAGCATATAACCAATTTTTTTATTATGCGTATCAATTAACCCTTCAAAATCTTTATCTAATCCGGTAAGAATTGAAAGGATAGTAGATTTACCACATCCTGAAGGACCCACAATAGCCACAAAATCCTTATCATCAATACTAAACGAAATATCTTGTAAGGCTAGAACTTCCCCCTTTAGAGTATGATATTCTTTTTTTAAATTTTTAATTTCTAAAACTTTAGGCATTATATATCCTTTAAAGTTATTTAACTAATCATTATTAACTAAAATATTGAAATCTATCTTATTTTCTATAAGGTTATTATCTAACATTACTTGTTCTAAATTTTGATAAGCTATTTCTTTAATATGGGTATCATTATACCAACAATCATAATCTTTATATCTTTTAATCATTGTAGTTAAATTATTAAGACTTTCATCTTTAAATTGATTATGGATAACCTCGGCTACTACATCTGGTTCATTATTATTAACAAATTCTAAACCTTTATTTAAGGCTTTCTTAAATTTATCAATTATATCTTTATTGTTTTCAATATAACTTTTTCTAGCATAGTAAGTTGTGTAGGGCATTTCGCCAGAATATGCACCAATACTAGCCACAACATAACCTAAATTTTCTTTTTCTAACTTCGTAGCGGTTGGTTCAAAAAGATTAACATAATCTCCCATCCCACCAATGAAAGAACCAGATAATGCGGCAAATTCAACTGAGTAGTTTAGATTTATCTTACTACTATCAATATTCATTTTCTTAAGAGCATTTAGAAAATTTAAAGCTGGCATACCACCTTTACGACCTACTAAAACTTCTTTACCATATAATTCTTCTAAATTAAAATTATCGTTTTTAGAACGGCTTAAAATAAATTGACCATCTCTTTTAGTTAGACCAGCAAAGTTTACTAAGTAGTCTTTTTCTCCACCATTATAAACATAGATAGTACTTTCTAAACCTGCAAAGCCAATATTAACATCGTTAGATAAAACCGCTGCGGCTACTTTATCAGCTCCGGGTGTTAAAATAAGTTCAATGTCTAAACCTTCATCTTTAAAATAATTATTTTCTATAGCAACATACCAAGGAGCATAGAAAACTGAGTGGGTAACTTCAGCTACCTTAATCTTTGTCAAAGACTTATCTTCATCTTTTTTATTATGAATATTAAGCAAGCTAATCATTAAAATTAATACTAAACAAATTATAATACTAAATATTTTTTTCATAATTCTCTCCTTATAGATAGTATATGAAAATAATATTAGAGTGTGATATTAAAGATAAAGTAACCCTAGATAATAATGACTTAAATTATGAATATGATGCTTTAAATAGGTTAGAATCAAAAAATATTAATAATAATTTAAGAGTAGAGTATACTTATTATAACTTAGGTAATAAAACATCATATTTATTACATACTTTAAAAATAGATAATAATACTTATGAATATATTTATGATGATTTATATAATATTACTAAGATTAATTTAAATAATAAAGTATTAAATGAATAT
>CAKORQ010000133.1 GCA_934101445.1 uncultured Bacilli bacterium
CAAAAGTTTTGTCAAAAATTTTTAGAAGTCAAAGAATATTCATATTTGTTAACCTTCGTTGTTGGTGATAAGAGAAGTAAAGATTATGTTTCGGATGAAGATGAAAAATTAATTTTAAATAAAAATTGTCTTTATTATCCGATGTACACCGTTGATGAAGATATAGAATATTTTCTTTCTACTAATCCCCAAGGACTATTGTTAGCCAATTTAAAAGAAAATTTAAAAAGGAATGATTGGAGTAAAGAAACTAATCAAAAAGTAAGAGAACAAACTAAAAAGACTAGTGATTTATGTTTGCATTCTGAAACGGTCATTCCGTTATTTAATTTGTTATTTAAACATCGTACAGGAAAATTAACTTTCATTCATCTTTTTGCTGCCCTTAAAAGGATGATAATCGAGTATTTACATGATGATTCGGTTATTGTTTATTTAACCCGTCTTGAAGGCGAGTGGGGTGCTGTGGCTCCCGAAGATGGGATTATAAAAATTAATGTTTCGGATGTTAAAAAAATGTTTGAATGTAGCAATTATGAAGAAAATCCTGAAGCCATTCATATTTTAGATACAATATTTCATGAAGCCAGACATATAATGCAACATCGCTTAATGCAAAAAAAGGATATGAGTCCCGAAATTTATGAGCAATATAAAGAAGAAGTTTTAAAAAGTTTAAATGTAAATTATTATAATAAAAATTATAAAGAAACTTTAAGTGAGATTGATGCCCGACTTACGGGGGCAAAAATGGTTGTGAATTTTCTAAGGACATATTATCCTAATATGATAAATTGTATTAAATATTATGAGGCTATAGTAAAAAAAGAAGAAGAAAGAATAATTCATAAAAAGAGCGTTTTAGAGTTAGCAGATGATGTAACAATTGATGAGGCTTTAGAAAAAATAATTGCTGTTAATCCTAAATTACTAGAAAAGTATCCCGGTTTACAAAGAGAATATGAACAAGATGGTACTAAAAAAGAAGATATTAAGCATGGCTTATAGAGCATTTAATAAAATAAAAAACTAAATAAGAAAATAACTTTTAAAAAGTTAGATAAATCTTATTTAGTTTTTCTTTTAGTTAATAATTTTCATTTTTATAATTGGTTTATATATTTTTTAGTCTGCTTTAGTAAAATTATTATCTTCTATTAAAATGATATTGATTACCTTCAAAATAAGTATAGCCAGCATTAAGAACGGCTTTTTTACTTCTAATATTTTCATCTTTAATACTTGCTACAATAAAGGAAATTGTAGGATACATTTCTAAAAGTTTAATACTTATTTCTCTTTCAAGAGTTTGACCAAGATGCTTGTTTTGATATCTTGGACTAATTCCTAGACAAATTTCAATTTCATCTGGTAGCATCTTGCCATCAATTTCCTCTACTGGGTGAAAATTAGTAAATAGTATACCTATTGGATTATTCATATAATAGATGACATAAGTATTTGAAATACCATCATCTTTGTTTCTTATTAAATTATTTGCAATGAAGTCATCTATATTAGAACATATCTCAGAGGCATCTTTAAATTTTTTTAGAATATTTTTAATGTTTAAATGTTCTGAATTTAAAACATCATAAACTTTAAAGCAAAAATTATCGGTAATTATTTCTTTATTGGTTGACATATTGTACCTGCTTTCTTTCTAATAATACTATAACACACTATGATAGAAAGTGTAAAAAACAATAAGTATAGAAGTAATACTTACTAAAGTTAATTAAAAATATTTTAAGTTAGGGATGCATACGGAAATACTAATACTATAAGTATAAGGACAATAGAACCAAAAAGCATAAAAAAACTAGGCTAAAACCTAGTAATAATCAAATGGTAGCGACGGGGAGATTCGAACTCTCGACCTGCCGGGTATGAACCGGATGCTCTAGCCAGCTGAGCTACATCGCCATTTTTTCCTGACACTTTTTAATTATAGCAAAACTTTTCTTTTTTTGTCAATAAGAACTTGCATTTTTTTTCTAAATAGACTATAATTTAGATATATTTGCCTTATGGGGAAACGGAACGGTGATAAATTTGGAACATTATTTTACAAATAACGAAAACTTAAAAAGTGAATTACGCACAATAAGTTACGAAGTAAATAATGTTCCTTTTTTATTTACTTCAGATAATGGCGTTTTTTCTAAGGATAAAATAGATTTTGGCAGTCTAAATTTAGTTAAAGTTCTTCTTAGAAATTATAATAAGAAAAACATTAATGCGTTAGATGTTGGATGTGGTTACGGTTTTATTGGAATTAGCCTTTCTAAATTACTTGCTAGCAAGTTTGATATGGTTGATGTTAATAACCGCGCTATTCATTTAGCCAACATGAATATTAAGAACAATAAGGTGGATGCAAAAGCCTTTTATAGCGATGCTTTAAGTAGTATCGATAAAAATTATGATTTGATTGTAACAAATCCTCCTATAAGGGCAGGGAAAGTAGTAGTAGAAAAGATACTACTTGATTCGTTAAAACATTTAAATGCTGATGGCGAATTGTGGTTTGTTATAAGAAAAGATCAGGGAGCCAAGAGTATAATTAATCTACTAAAACCCGACTATGATGTCATTCTAGTTGAAAAGTGCAAAGGTTTTTATGTAATTAAGGCTAAAAATGTTGACAAGACTAGATAAATTTTATAAAATCGAAAATTGTTGACGTATTTAAAAGGTACTCAAAAAATATTAGGTATAGGGGTGAATGCAAGTGGCATTTAAGACAAAAAAATTTGGAGATCATGCTGAAAGACGCACCTTCAGCAAAATTAAAAACAACTTAGAATTGACAGATCTACTAGAAATTCAAAAGAAATCTTATCAATGGTTCTTAGACGAAGGTATTAAAGAATCAATTGATGATTTATTTCCTGTAGAAAGCTTCACTGGCAATATTACGGTAGAACTTGGTGATTATTATTTTGATAAGCCAAGATATTCAATTAAAGAAGCAAAAGAACGTATGGTAAACTATGCGGCACCATTAAAGGTATTAGCAAGAGTATTCATTCATGAAACAGGAGAAGTTAAGGAACAAGAAATATTCCTAGGCGATATTCCTATGATGACTGATGCCGGAACATTTATTATCAATGGCGCTGAGAGAGTTATCGTATCCCAATTAGTACGTAGCCCTTCTATTTACTTTAAAAAAGAAGTAGATAAAAATGGTCGTCGCGTCATTACATCGGAATTAATTCCAAATCACGGAACTTGGTTAGAGTATGAACTTGATGCAAGAGACATTTTATATGTTCGTATTGATCGTACAAGAAAAGTGCCTATTACGACATTTTTAAGAGCATTAGGTCTTTCTAGTGATGAAGATATTTTAGGACTTTTCGGGGAAAATCCTTACATTAAGAATTCCATCGAAAAAGATAGTACGAAAAATACTGATGAAGCCTTAATTGAAATTTATGAGGAATTAAGACCAGGGGAACCAGCAA
>CAKORQ010000134.1 GCA_934101445.1 uncultured Bacilli bacterium
TCACTATATTTTCAAGACTTATGTGAAAGGGTTCCAATTGAATATGATATAACAGTAAAGCAAAATTACAGTGGCTCTCTAATAGGAAACCCTAATGTAAAATTATATTATGCTAATGATACTATTTATAATATAGGACTAATTAGTATAAAAAGTCCTCAAGGAAGAATAGTACCTTGTTATGACGTTGAACGCTGCCTGTGTGATTTAATAAAATACAAAGACCAAATATATATTGAGTATTTAAAATATGCTTTTAATGAATACTATAAAGTTCAAAAAAATGATGTGAAGAAATTGTATGAATATGCAAAAAAATTAAATGTATATGATAAAATCAAAGAATTTATGGAGGTTTTTTCATGATTAATATTACTAGTCTTAAAACAAAAATAAATAATAAAGCAAAACAAAATAATCAATCTCCTCAAGATTTAATGCAGATGTATTTCTTCGAAAGGATATTATATCGAATTTCGATAAGTCCATATAAATATAACTTTATTATTAAAGGTGGCTTGTTATTATCTTCAATGTTTGAAGATGAAAGTAGAACTACGCAAGATATGGACACAATGCTAAAAGGAATTGAACTTACTGAAGAAAAAATTACCAGTGTTTTAAAAGAAATATTGTCAATTAATACCGACGACGGCCTCTCTTTTGAATTATTAAATATTCGAAAAATTCGCGAAGAAGACTTATATGGAGGATATAGAGTTTCCTTAAAAGCAAGTATTGCAAGTTTAAATGTTAATTTAAAAATAGATATAACCACTGGTGATCCGATAACTCCAAGAGAGATAGAATATAGCTATAAATGTATAGTTGATGATAATACTATTAAAATAATGGCATTTAGCAAATATACTGTAATAGCAGAAAAATTTGAAACTTTAATTGAAATGTTAGAAAGTGATACAAGAGCTAAAGACTTTTATGATATTTATAAATTAATGAGTGAAAAGCTTGAAGAAGAAAAAATATACAAAGCAATTTATAATACCTTTAAAAGAAGAAACGCCTTAAATTTATTAGATGATTTGGACGAACGTTTCACGATTATAAAAGAAAGTATTGCCTTAAAAGAGTATTGGTCAAACTATCAAAAAAAGAATGCCTTTGCGAGAAATGTTCTTTATGATTACTTTCTATCATCAATAGAAAATATTATTATTATAATCAACAATTATTGGCATAAATAAAAAGAACCAACATATAATAACGTAAAATGTTCCTATAGAGAGGAAAAAAATGAAAGTTTCCTCTCTATAGGAACATTATTAAAATATCAATTAGCACTCACGCTTGACAAGTGCTAAAAAATGAGTATAATTAATACTCGAAA
Organism: uncultured Bacilli bacterium; assembly: GCA_934101445.1. Taxonomy (GTDB): domain Bacteria; phylum Bacillota_I; class Bacilli_A; order RF39; family UBA660; genus CAG-605. Next base: position 1,349 of record CAKORQ010000134.1, read on the forward strand.
GGGGAAATGTATATGTTTAATAATAATCCAGAAGAAAATGAAAACGTATTAGAGAAATACGGTCGTAATATAAATGAAGAGGTCAAGAAAAGAAAAATTGACCCTGTAATTGGACGTGATGAAGAAATTAGAAGCATTACTAAAGTCTTATCACGTAAAACTAAGAATAATCCTGTCTTAATCGGTGAACCAGGTGTTGGTAAAACTGCTATAGTTGAAGGATTAGCGCAAAGAATTGTTAAAGGTGATGTTCCAAGTACCTTAAAAGATAAAACTATTTGGGAACTTAATATGGCATCCTTAATCGCAGGTGCTAAATACCGTGGTGAATTTGAAGAAAGACTAAAGAAAGTTTTAGATGAAATCAAGAAGAGTGAAGGTAACATTATCATGTTTATTGATGAAATTCACATGATTGTTGGTATGGGGGCAATTGAAGGTGCCATGGATACTGGTAATATTTTAAAACCAATGCTTGCGCGTGGGGAAATTCATGTTATCGGTGCTACCACCTTAAATGAATATCGTAAATATATTGAAAAAGATGGAGCCTTAGAACGCCGTTTTCAAAAAATAATTGTTCATGAACCAACTCTTGAAGATACAATAACTATCTTAAGAGGTTTAAAAGAAAGATTTGAAATCCATCATGGCGTTACTATTCAAGATAAAGCCTTAGTAGCAGCCGCTACTTTATCTAACCGTTATATAACTGATCGTTATTTACCCGATAAAGCCTTAGATTTAGTAGATGAGGCTTGTGCTACTATTAGAGTTCAAATGGATAGTGTTCCTACTAACTTAGATGAACTTACCAGAAAAATTATGCGTCTTGAAATTGAAAGAGAAGCCATTAAGAAAGAAAAAGATGAATTATCTCTTCGTCGTAAAGATGAAATTGATAAAGAATTATATGACTTAAAACTTCAAGAACAAGATTTAAGAAGTGCTTGGGAAAAAGAAAAAAATCTTAATGAAAACATTAAGAATAAAAAACAGGAGATATCTAAAGCCAAATTTGATTTAGAAACGGCCGAAAATCGTTATGATTTAGAAACCGCTGCTCGTCTTCGTCATGGGACTATTCCAAGATTAGAAAAAGAACTAGAAGAACTAAATAGTAAAGAAAAATCGCGTATTCTAAGTGATGTTGTAACCTCTGATGATATAGCAAATGTCATTAGTAAATGGACTAATATTCCTATTGCTAAATTAATAAGTAGTGAAAAAGAAAAACTTTTACACTTAGAAGAAAACTTAGGTAAAAGAGTAAAAGGTCAAAAAGAAGCCTTAAGATTAGTAAGTGAAGCCATCATTCGTAGTCGTAGTGGTATTAAAGATCCTAACCGTCCAATTGGTTCCTTCATCTTCTTAGGGCCAACTGGTGTAGGTAAAACCGAAGTAGCTAAGGCTCTTGCTTATGAATTATTTGATGATGAAAAACACATGATTAGAATTGATATGAGTGAATATATGGAAAAATATTCTGTATCTCGTCTAGTCGGTGCTGCCCCAGGGTATGTTGGCTATGAAGAAGGCGGTCAATTAACCGAGGCTGTTCGTCGTAATCCTTATAGTATTGTTCTATTTGATGAAATTGAAAAAGCCCATCCTGATGTTTTAAACCTATTATTACAAATCTTAGATGATGGTAGATTAACTGATTCTAATGGTCGTACTGTTGACTTTAAAAACACCATAATTATTATGACTTCTAATGTTGGTAGTGAATATATCTTAAATAACGAACCAGAAAAAGTAGAACAAGAATTACATAAATACTTTAAACCGGAATTTATCAATCGTATTGATGAAGTAATCACGTTTAATAAATTAACTAAAGAAGTATTATCTAGTATTTTAGATAAATTAATCAAAGAAATAGAAACTCGTTTAAAAGACTTAAATCTAACTATAACTTTAACACCTGCCGCTAGAAATTACTTTGTTGAAAATGGTTATGATGAGTATTACGGAGCAAGACCATTAAAGCGTCTAGTAAGTAGAGAACTAGAAACTGTCCTTGCTAAACAATTAATCGAAAATACTGTTAAACCTAATGCTAAATTAGAAGTTGATTATCAAAATGATAAGATAATAATTAATCAAAATTAATTAAAATA
>CAKORQ010000135.1 GCA_934101445.1 uncultured Bacilli bacterium
TATTATATCCATTGTTGCATATTCATTTTATGTATCCCCGTGTGTTTTTATATATTCCTCAGTTCCATCTATGAACCCTTCTATTAAGTTTATTGCATTAAATCTTCTATGAACTTCTTCAATTTCGCCATTACACATTGAGCATCCATGTGCATCACCAAATTGCCACTCTCCATCGCTAACGCACAATTCAAATCTATCAAGTTTTATGTTATCTTTACCATGTGCTTTTAAATCATAATTACCTGCATGAAGATAAGCACACCTTAATGAGTAGCATACCTTTCCATCAAATTTAGCAAGAACATCAAAATCCTCAAACATTTCATTTTTAGGTTTTGGTATATCAAAATATTCTTTTATCCATTCATCAAACATTTGATATACTTCTCTCTATCTTTTAAATTAGAATCATTTTTATATTGAATTTTCCCACAAATATCAGGTATTGTTAGAGTTAATGCTAATGCTGAAAAATATGCTTTGTTATTATAAGCAATCTTAATATCTTCTGATACTCTTTTGATCATTTAACAACTCCTTTCCCTATTACAAGAAAAAGGATGTCAACAAATTACTTTTTGCTGACATCCTTTAATTTCAATGGATTTTGTTCACATTTTTATTTATTGGGTGACAAACAACAAATTTGTTACCTTTTTAAATTTCAATTTTTCCTTATTTTATACTACTTTCCGCAACAGTTCTTATATTTTTTTCCCGAACCACATGGACACAAATCATTGCGACCTACTTTTTTAGTCTTCTTGGGGCTACTCTTTGCATGTTCTTTACCATCATTAGCAATTACTTCTTGCTTCTTAGGTTGAACTTCTACGCTTCTAGAAATTTGGGCTTTAAGTAAGAATGTTGATATCTTACGATCAATTTCATCTTCCATTCGGTCAAATAAATCAAAACCTTCTTGCGTATAGGCTTGTAATGGATTAGATTGACCATAACCACGAAGTCCAATACCTTCTCTTAAGTGTTCCATTGTAGAAATATGATCTACCCAAGCCTCATCAATAACCCTTAAACTAATCATTCTTTCAAATTGAGAAATAACTTCTAAAGGTACCTCTTTTAACTTATCGTTATAGTCATCCATAATTTTACCTTCAAAATAATTAGCAAGTTCATGATCTTTAATATTTTTAATATCATCCATAGTTATCTTAGTCTTAGTTAACAAATGATTATTAACTTCTTCTAAAATATCCGTCTTATCTTGTTCAGTTAAATATCCTTCGGGAGCAATATGACTATCAACAAGACCAATTAAATTATTAGTAAATGTTTCTTCAATCTCTGGCGTTACATCATCATTATCAAGTAAAGCGTTTCTTCTCTTATAAATAATCTCTCTTTGTTGATTCATAACATTATCATAATCAAGCAAACTCTTACGCATGTCGAAGTTATTACCTTCTACTTTTCTTTGAGCTGATTCAATAGTCTTGGTAAATCTCTTGGAACGAATTGCTTGATCACCAGTCATACCTAGGGCAATCAAAGCATCTTTAATCTTATCAATACCCGAACCAAAACGACGCATTAAATCATCTTCAAATGATACAAAGAATTGTGAAGTACCAACATCACCTTGACGACCAGAACGACCTCTTAACTGATTATCAATACGACGAGATTCATGTCTTTCCGTACCAATTACATATAAGCCGCCTAATTCTAAAACACCTTCACCTAATTTAATATCGGTACCACGACCTGCCATGTTAGTAGCAATCGTAATGGCGCCTTTTTCGCCGGCTTTGGCAATGATTTCCGCTTCTCTAGCGTTATTCTTAGCATTTAAAACTTCATGAGAAAGTCCTTCTTTTTTAAGCATAGCACTTAACTTTTCGTTAGCAGATACACTAATGGTACCAACTAAAATAGGCTGTCCAGTTGCATGGATTTCTTTGATTGTATTAACAATAGCATGATATTTATCTTTTTCTGTGGCATAAACTAAGTCTGGTAAATCAACTCTGGCAATTGGTTTATTCGTAGGAATTTGAATAACAAACATATTATAAATATTTCTAAATTCTTCTTCCTCAGTCTTCGCTGTACCCGTCATACCAGAAAGTTTATTATACATTCTAAATAAGTTCTGGAATGTAATAGTGGCCATCGTCTTCGTTTCTTCATTAATAGTAACGCCTTCTTTAGCCTCAATTGCTTGATGTAAGCCATCACTATATTGTCTACCAACCATTAAACGACCAGTAAATTGGTCAACAATAATTACTTGATCATCACTAACAACATAATCAACATCTTTACAAAAACCATAATTAGCCTTTAAAGCCTGATTAATATGATGAACTAAAGCACTATTATCAATATCATAAAGATTATCTAAATTAAACATCTTTTCAATTTTTTTACTACCAGCCTCAGTCAAAGAAACATTCTTCGTTTTAACATCAACATCATAGTCTTCTTCCGTTAATCTCTTAACTGCTCTATCACTATCAATATAAAGGTTTTTAGAATCAAATCTACCCCCTGAAATAATTAAAGGAGTTCTAGCCTCATCAATTAAAATTGAGTCAACCTCATCAACAATACAGAAATTAAGTGGTCTTTGAACACGGTCTTCTTTTCTTACAACCATGTTATCTCTTAAATAATCAAAACCAATTTCATTATTTGTTGAATATAAAACATCGCAATTATAAGCCTCTTGTTTTTCTTTAGGAGTTAATTCTCTTAAGTTCAAACCAACTGTTAAGCCTAAAAAACGATAAATATTTCCCATCCATTCCGAGTCACGCTTAGCAAGGAATTCGTTAACAGTAACGATATGTACACCTTTACCCGTTAAGGCATTCAAATAAGTAGGCATTGTTTCCGTTAAAGTTTTACCTTCACCGGTTTTCATCTCCGCTATATTACCAAAATGAATAGCCAAACCACCAACAATTTGGACAAAGTAAGGTTTTTCCCCAATAACACGATAAGCTGCTTCACGTACCGTTGCAAATGCTGGAACTACTAAATCATCCAGTTTTACCCCAGCATCTAATTGTTTTCTAAATTCCACAGTTTTATTTTTTAATTCTTCATCGCTTAATGCTTTATATTCGCTATCTAAAGACATAACTTCTTCTGCGATTTTTTCAAAACGACAAAGTTCTCTATATTCTGAATCTATTAATTTTTTAAAAAAATTCATATCATATCCTCCATAATCACATTTTTATTTTAGCACAACCCTCTGTAATTTCCTAGAAAAACCTTAGTTTTTCCCTCTTTTATTAATTCTAGAGCGTTTTAAAGGCTGGATATTTTCCATTGCCGTGCGCTTTATTTCACTATTTAATAAACTTTGCTGTCTTAATTTAGCATTCAAAATGCTTAAAATTCCTTGAACTTCTACCGCCGCTACTTTATGTTTACC
>CAKORQ010000136.1 GCA_934101445.1 uncultured Bacilli bacterium
ATCGTAGTGATGCTGATAATAAAATATGTGGCGATGATATTACTTATCAAAGAGAAGTAGCAAATGATAATTTTAACAAGAACGTAACCTATACTTTAAATGATACTATTAATGCTAAAAAACCTATGGAAAATAGTAGTTATGGCTGGTCTAATTATAAAAGTTATCGAACAATCAGAAAAGATGAAATTCCTGGTGATTATTATATTAATAAAGTAATTGTTAACTATGAAGTTGGAACTAAAACCATTTTAGAATTAAAAAGCGGTGATTTATTTGATATAACAAGGACTAATGGTAATACCTATACAATATCAGGAAATCATCAATATTCTGATAGTAATTTACCAAATCAACATTTAGGTAATATTGATATAACTTATCGGGTAGCCTTAAATAGTACTACTAGATCAGGCAAGGCTTATGGAAAAATAACTTCTGTAGTGGTTGAATGGAAAAAAATAAACTAAAATAGTCTAAATAATTGCATTGTTTTAAACGATATGATATGATAAATTGAATTTTTAGAGGGAGTGATTATTATGCAAACAGTATGTTTAATCGGAAGACCAAATGTTGGAAAATCAACACTTTTTAATCGTTTAATTGGGGAGTCTAAATCGATAATTATGGATACCCCTGGAATTACTAGAGATCGAATTTATGGTAATGTCGAATATAAAGATCGTAAGTTTTTACTTATTGATACCGGTGGTATTGACTTAGGATTAGGGGATTTTAATAAAGATATTAAAATGCAGGCTGAACTAGCAATCGATGAATCTAATGTTATTGTGTTTGTCGTTGATGGTAGATATGAATTAAATCAAAATGACTATGAAATTAGAAATATGTTAATTAAATCTGGTAAAAGAGTAATTGTTGCGGTTAATAAACTAGATAATAAAAAGTTAACTGATGAATTAATTTATAACTTTTATGAATTAGGATTTCCTGTGGTTTTACCGATTAGTGGGACTCATAATTTAGGAATTGATGAATTACTTTCTGAAATTACTAAAGGAATGGAAGAAGATATAACCCCAGTAAACGATAATTTGAAATTCTGCATTATCGGTAGACCAAATGTTGGTAAAAGTAGTCTTATTAATGCCTTGCTAGGCACCGAAAGAGCAATTGTATCCGATGTTTCGGGAACCACTAGAGATGCGGTTGATACAGATTTTCGTTATAATGGCGAAAAATATACCGTAATTGATACCGCTGGAATGCGTAAAAAAGGTAAGGTTTATGAGAACATTGAAAAGTATTCGGTTATTAGGAGTTTAAAGGCTATTGAACGCAGTGATGTTTGTTGTGTCGTTATTAATGCCGAAGAAGGTATAATTGAACACGATAAACATATAGTAAGTTATGCTATTAATACTGGTAAAGCCGTAGTCTTAGTAGTTAATAAATGGGATACGATAACTGATTTTGATACCGCTTTAAAAGATTGGAAGCAAAAGATAAAGAATGAATTTCAATTTATTCCTTATGTAGAAACCGTTTATTTAAGTGCTAAAACGAAAAAAAGAGTATCGATGTTAATGCCGGCTATTATTAGGGCTTATGAAAATAGTATTAAAGAAGTACCTACTAATGTCTTAAATGATGTTATTACTGAGGCTTATAATTTACATGAAGCCCCATCTTATAAAGGTAAAAGATTAAAAATTTATTTTACCCATCAAACCGGCAGTCAGCCTCCTAAAATTACTTTTGAAGTAAATAATAAAGGTTTAGTCCATTTTAGTTATGAAAGATATTTAGAAAATAAAATAAGAGAAGCCTTTGATTTTACGGGAACACCCATAATTTTACAATTTAAAAACCGTAGTGAAAAATAGGCCGTATTGTAAAGAAAAGGAAATTTTTATGGCAAAATTTAAAAATATTATCTGGGGTTTAATATTCATTGTTTTAGGTCTTATCGTTGGCCTTAATACTTTAGGAATAGCATCAATTAATGTCTTCTTTGATGGTTGGTGGACTTTATTCTTAATTATTCCTAGTTTTATAGGATTATTTAAAGATAAAGATAAAACCGGCGATATAATTTTATTAGTAGTAGGAGTTCTGTTACTTCTTGGTAGTCAAGATATTATTAATTTTGAAACTATTATGAAATTGGTTTTCCCAACTATATTAGTTATTATTGGTATATCTTGCCTTATCAAAGGCATTATCGGCAGCGACTTTCAAGAAAAAGTTAAAGAAATAAAAAGTACCGATAAAGATACTTTAAAATGTGATGCGGTTTTTACGGGACAAAAAGTCGTAGTCGAAAATCCGATTCTAGGAGCCGATGTTAATGCTATCTTTGGCGGTCTAGAACTCGACTTAAGAAAGGCTAATCTTAAGAAAGATATTGTTATAACGGCTACTAGTATTTTTGGGGGTATTGATATAATATTGCCCGATGATGTTAATTTAAAATTAAATACTACTTGTATTTTAGGCGGTATAGATGATAAAAGTAAGAAAAATAAAGATGCTAAAGTAACCATTTATTTAAATGCTACTTGTGTATTTGGAGGCCTTGATATTAAATGATGAACCGTCCTTTGGTAAATATTATTAAAGCCTTGGCTTATTTACTAGCCTTTTTTATTATTATAACTATGGTAACTAGTCTTATCTTTGCCGTTAATCTTTTTACAGGCTCTAATTCTCAAATGGAAATGCAATCTATTTATAAAGATGATAAAATTATAAATAACTTAGATATTTCTTTAAAAGCCACCAGTTTAGAAATTGTAGATTCTAAGGACTTTAGCGTAGATACCAATAATGCTAAAATAAAAATTACTTATGAAAACGGTACTTTAAAAATTCACGAAAAAGGGACTCCTAGTTTTAATGCTAGTGATTTAGTCTTAAAAATATCTTTACCAAGTTCGACTTCGGCGTGTCGTTCAAAATCTCGTACCTTGCATCGGTAAACTCGATTATCGGCAGCAAACTGTTTCCGACCGTGCTGCTTAACGTGTATTCGCTTATTATTTCGATCCCGCTCGGAATTTTGCTCGGGATCGTGGCGGCTCTCAAAAAGAACAGGTGGCAGGACCATACCATTTCAACCGTGGTAATGCTTTTCGTGTCCGTTCCGAGTTTTGTGTATGCGTTTATTTTGCAGTATTTCGGCTCGAAAATCGGCTTGCCCGTTACCGTCGCTTCCGCGTCGAGCGCGGGCGGTTACTTTACGACGACTATGTTCGTAAGTATGATTCTGCCTATACTCGCGCTCAGTTTCGGCTCGATTGCCTCACTTGCCCGTTTTACCCGCGCCGAACTTACCGAAAGCCTCACCAGCGACTATATGCTGCTTGCCCGTGCAAAAGGTCTTACCAAAGGTCAGGCGGTTTTCCGTCACGCGCTCAAAAACGCTATGGTTCCGATTTTGCC
>CAKORQ010000137.1 GCA_934101445.1 uncultured Bacilli bacterium
CACATTACATTATTATTTTTTATTTAATTATTTTAACCCTTTTCAAAGCCACCCTATATAAATAATGAAAATAACTATTAAGACTTATTATGTTTTATAGATATATAAAATACACTAAACAATTTAATTTAGCAATACTTTCTTAGTAAAATAAAAAGAAAAGTTATTTATTTAGTATTTTTTAATAAACTTTACTTTTCTTTTTTATCATATACTTTTATATAAGCCATTTTCTTTTATATATAAAGCAACATCAGGATTTAATAAACCAGTAGTAGACTCATTATTCGCAATTTTTTCTCTAATAGTAGTTGATGAAATTAGACTTTCTATTAAATCACATTTTATAATTTTCTTATATAGACCTTGATATTTATTTAGCATAGCTTCAAAATTATCCTGATTACGATTAATAGCAATTATAGTATACTTCTTTAGTAATTCTAACCCACGATACCACTTATCCATATAACTTAGATTATCAGTACCACAGATAAAACATATTTTATCATCTGGATAAATTTTACTATAATAACTTAAAGTATCAAAGGAATGGACTACTTCATCTTTAAATTCGTAATCACTAACAATAACATTTTTATAATTTTTACTTATAATTTGTAACATTTCATATCTATATTTATTATCAATTAAATTATTTTTGTATTCATACATTTTACCCGTCGGTACAATTATTAATTTGTCAACATAATTATTCTTTAATAAATATTCAATCATTTCTTGATGTCTTAAATGGGGTGGATTAAAACTACCGCCAAAAATACCTATACGCATATTTTATAAACCTCTAATTCTTTTTTTACCTTTCTCTCTATATATAACTTTAAGATTATCACTAAGACATGCTAAGCTATCCACTTCATATTCACTGGCAATCAGTTCTTTTAAAATTCTTTCAATATCAGAATATCTTAGTTCCTCACAAGCCGTCTTCTGGAAGCCAAACATATTAACATTTTGTGTAACTAAGGCTTTTTTAGAAATCTGGGAATTTGCTTCATCCCAATAATTAGCGCTGCATTTAAAACCCTCTATTTTAATTTGAACATTCAAACCACTTTTTTTCGCATAATATCCTTTAATGATATCTTCTAATTCTTTATTACTTAAAATAATCTCCCTTATAATCACTTTCCAATAATGTATTAATATCTAAATCACTAGGCAATCTCAAATCGCCCCTTGGTGATAAACTTATTGTGCCAACTTTTGGACCGTCAGGCATGCAACTTCTCTTAAATTGTTGTGTCGTAAATCTTCTTAAGAAGAAATCCAACCATTTTTCTATTTCTTCTTTACTGTACATATCTTTAAATGTTTTACAAGCTATATAATATATTTTTTTAGAACTTGCGCCATATCTTAAGAAATGATATAAGAAGAAATCATGTAAAATATAAGGTCCAACTTTTTCTTCTGTTTTTTGTAATATCTTACCGTCTTTAGAAGGAGGTAATAATTCTGGACTAATTGGCGTATCTAAAATATCTTCTAATGCCTTTCTTACTTTTTTATTCTCTTCTTTACTAGCATAATACTTAACTAAATAGCGCACTAAAGTCTTTGGAATAGAAATATTTACAGCATACATTGACATATGGTCGCCATTATAAGTACACCAACCTAAAGCTGCCTCCGACATATCACCAGTACCAATAACCAAGCCATTTTCTTTATTAGCAATATCCATAAGGATTTGCGTACGACTACGCGCTTGGGCATTTTCATAAGTAACACTTCTATCCTCACTACTTAACCCAATATCTTTAAAATGAACTTCACAAACATCTTTAATTGGAATCTCTTTAAAAGTACAACCATAACCTTTAGCTAAATTAACAGCATTATTTAAAGTTCTATCCGTAGTACCAAAACCAGGCATTGTGATAGCAATTAAATTTGCACTATCGATATTTAATATTTTAAAACTTTCCATTATTATTAAGAAAGCTAAAGTACTATCTAAACCACCGCTAAGTCCCAAAACACAAGTTTTACTATTAGTACATCTTATACGTCTAGCTAAAGCAAAAGCTTGAATATTTATAATTTCACTACATCTTTTTACAATCTCACTATCACTTGGCACAAAAGGATAAGGATTATATATTCTAAGTAAGTCATTAGCATCATTATTTAGACTAAGTTTAATAATTCTAAAATATTCCTTAATACTGCCATAATTAGTATTACGAAGACGCATATTATCTATTCTTTTAATATCAATATCACTAATAACATAGTTAGTATTAAAATTAAATCTTTCATTTTCTTTTAAACAAGTACCATTTTCATAAATTCCACAGTAACCAGAAAACACTAAATCGCTAGTTGACTCGCCAACTGTGCTAGAAGCATACACATACCCACAAAGATTCTTAGCAGCTAAACTACTAATTAAATTTCTACGATATTCATATTTACCAATTACTTCATTAGAAGCTGATAAGTTAAAAATAACTTTTGCACCACCCAAACATAATTTATTAGAAGGTGTATCAACTACCCACATATCTTCACAAATTTCTAAGCCAAAAGTAAATTCTTGATACTTTTCATCTTGAAAAATTAAATCAGTTCCTACTGGAATTTCTTCATTATCAATAACAACACTAGTACTATTAAGGTCCTTAGCTTCTTTAAAATATCTTTTTTCATAAAATTCACTGTAATTAGGTATAAAACTCTTTGGAACAATACCTTTAATTTGACCATTTTCTATAACAGCCCCAACATTGAATAATTGATTATCTATTCTAATAGGTAAACCTACTAAAGAAGTAATTTTTAATTTTTTAGTAGCCTTCTTAATTTTAATTAACCATTCTACAGCTTTATCTAATAAATGGTCGTTTAAAAATAAATCTCCACAGCTATAACCAGTAATACTCATTTCTGGAAATACGGCAATACTTACTTTTTTAGTTTCCAATTCTTTTAAAGTTTTAATTATTTCCTCAGTATTAAAATCAACATTACCTAATTTTAATTCTGGACTAACAGCAGCTACACGTAAATAGCCATATTCATTTATCATAAAAGTACCTCTTTTTCTTTATACAAATTCTAATTTTTTTATATTTATTTTTAAGTCTATCCATACGTTCTCCTAGATTATTTAAATTTCTAAGTTATTATTTATCACTACTATCTTTAATATCTTCGGCATTTAATAAAATTTTACAAACTTCTTGCCAACCAGTTTGATAATCATAACCCGCTCTAATTATGCCACGACTAGCTAAATCAATATTGCTAATCTTTTTATTATGATAAGAAGGAAATAAAATTTTTAGACCAATGTGTGAATTAAGATTACTTACTAAATCATCGATTTGAATATCCCCAGTACATATTTCTTTAGCGCCAGTAAAAATATAGTTT
>CAKORQ010000138.1 GCA_934101445.1 uncultured Bacilli bacterium
GTATATTAATACACCCTCTAAACCCCGCTATATCAATTGGTATTAGTGATAGTTCGTTTACTTTTTTAGAAACAATTGATAATTTTCAGTTACGATATGGCAATTTTTTAGGGCGTTATGAAGAATCTATTATTAAGCCTGACTACTCGGAAGAGCTATTATTAATTGCTAATGAAGATCTTTTAAATTCGTATATCAATTCAATTAGGTTAAATGATGAAGTATTACCAGATAAAATGGTACAAGAAATAAAGGAAGCTCGTTTAATAAAAAGACAAAATAACAATACCAGTAATTTATAAGATAAGATAACTTTTATCTTCATCATAAATTATTGCTAAACATTATTAATAATTATATAATTTTTATGGAGGAAAAAATGAATTACTTTGAAAACATAGAAGGCTTATTAAAACCAATGGAAGATAATATTGAAAATATTGAAAGGAAAATAGAAAAAAGTGATAATGATTCCAAAAATAATGAGAAGGAAGAGTCATATTTAGAAAAGTTATCTACTCTTAGTCAAGATGCTGTAATAGAAATAGCTACTCAACAATTAGAAACTTTAAATACTATGTCGGTAATGCAAGACCTCGGAGAAGATATTTCAGAAGCTCTTAATATTTTAAAGGAAAGACTTGATGCTTGCCTTCTAGTTATCTCTGATAAAGATAAAAAAAGAGAAATATTAACAGCCATGAAAAAGGCATTCGGTAATATGAAAGGCCAAGAAATTGAAACTGTTAAACATAAATAAAATTAACTATAAATAATATTTTAAACTTTAAGGCCCAATTCTTAAAGTTTTTATTTGTTTAACCATATATTTAAAAATTAAAACATATATTTATATAGGTGGTTCTTTTTGAAAAAAATAGATTATAAATTATTTTTCTTAAGTATTATTGCCGGAATTCTAGGAATTATTATGATATATTCAGCTAGTAATATTTGGGCAGAATATAAGTTTAATGATTCCTTAAAGTATGTTAAACACCAAACTTTATTTTTTATTATTGGTATTTTTATTATGATAATTTTATCTAATTTTGATTATAAAAAGTATTATAAATACGCTAATAAAATCTTATTTATTTGTTTTATTTTATTAGTTTTGGTACTTATACCTGGTATTGGAAAAGTAAGAAACGGCGCTAGAAGTTGGTTTGGAATTGGTTCCTTTGGTATCCAACCTTCAGAATTTGCTAAAATTGGTTTAATTATTTTTGTTTCTAAATATCTAGCCAATAATGATTCCACAGTAAAAGATGTTGTTAAAGGTATCTTTCCTATTTTGAGTATTATTTTTCTCTTTTTTGGTCTTATTATGTTAGAACCAGATTTTGGGCAAGGTATGGTGATTGTTTTAACTCTTGTTATGATTATTTTTATATCCGGGGCGAAAATTTCTTTTTTTGTTAAATGTGGAATCCTAGGTCTTTTGGGCATTATTGGACTTATTATAATAGCCCCTTATCGTCTGGCTAGGATTATTTCCTTTGTCAATCCTTGGATTGATCCTTTAGGTAGTGGTTTTCAAATAATTCAGAGTTTATATGCCATTGGACCCGGTGGTCTTTTAGGTTTAGGCTTTGGCTCTTCCATTCAAAAACATTTTTATCTTCCCGAACCCCAAACCGATTTTATCTTTTCTATTATTTCGGAAGAATTTGGCTTTTTAGGAGTCTTAGTGGTTACTAGTATTTTTATGCTTTTATTTTATTTTTCGATTAAGATAAGTATGCAAGCTAAAAACTTATTCGCCAAGTACTTAAGTTTTGGCTTATCTTTTGGAATCTTAATTCAAGCCTTACTTAATCTATGTGTAGTTGTGGGGCTAATCCCGGTCACTGGCGTGACTTTACCCTTCTTTAGTTATGGTGGCTCTAGTCTTTTAGTTTCTTTTGCTTCTATTGGTATTATTTTAAACATTAGCAAGAATTAAAATAAACTTTTATGTAGTAAGCAGCACTATCCTCGTAACGATCGTTACCCTTCCGTTTTTATTATTTAGTACGCTTAATGATAAAACTAAAGAAAGAGAATATAAACCATTCTATGAAATTAAAGACTTATATCCAAGATATTTATTTATTTTAGATTTTGCTTTTCAAAAAAATATTAATGGTATTCATAATGTTAATATAATTGATTTTATCTATAATAATGAAGATTTAATTTAGTACTTTTATAGCACTTTTTTTCATAGAAAAAGACGCCCATTTAGGCATCTTAAACTTCATTTAATTCTTTTCTAGCTTCTTTGTAATTAGGATATCTTAAAGATACTTCATACCAAAATTTATCGCTATGATTAGCCTCTTTAAAGTGGCTTAATTCATGAACGACAACATAATCAATTAACCTAACATCTTTTTTTAGTAATTCACTATTTAAAGTAACGGTATTATTACCTCTATTACATACACCCCAACGAGTTTTCATTTTTCTAACCCTTAAGCTAAATTTAGGTAAATAGTTAAACATAGGTTTATATTTTTCTATTTCTTCAGTAAAAACACGAACACACTCTTCAGCATAAAACTTATTTAGCATTTTTTCATCTTTAACAATAATACAATCTTCTTCGATATAATATTTTTTGACATCTTTATTATATATAATTGTATAAGGTTTACCCAAATAGTAAAAGATACTATTATTATCTAGTTCTTTTAGTTTTTTGTTATACATCTTAATTAAAGACTTACTATTTTTTTCGATAATATCTAATATTTCTTTTTCTGATACCCTTTTGTTACAAGTTACTAACAGTTCTAAATTATCTGTAACTCGTATATAAAGGTTTTTATTTTGTTTATGTTCGATTATAACATTGATGTCTTTATTATCTAATACAACCTGCATTTTATAGTCCATTAACTATTTTTTTATATTCCGTGCCCCTATCTTCAAAGCATTTATATTGGTCCCAAGAAGCACAAGCTGGAGAAAGTAGGACAACATCACCGGCAGTAGTCTCCTTAGCAGCAGCAATGGTAGCATCGTGTAAATTATCAAAAACTTTGACTGGAATTTTTAAACCTTCGGCCCATTTTTCAATTCGCTCTTTAGTCTGACCATAGCAAACGACTAATTTAACATTTTTCATATAGTCATTTAATGGTTCAAAGGAATGCCCTCTATCTAAGCCTCCCATAATTAAAATAATTGGCTTATTAAAGGCTTTTAGAGCAATAGTTGTTGATACGGTATTTGTCGCTTTAGAATCATTATAATACATAACATTATTTAGAGTTCTTACATATTCTAAGCGATGTTCAACACCCCCAAAATCTTCCAAAACTTTAATGATAGCGGCATTCTTTACCCCATAATGTTTAACGGCGCCAATAGCACAGCAAATATTTGGTAGTG
>CAKORQ010000139.1 GCA_934101445.1 uncultured Bacilli bacterium
CCTAAAATATGTGGTATAGTTTATATATAAGTTAAAAATAAGGCCCGAAAATACGCTTTCATAGAGTTAGATACTCTATGAAATTTTTAAAATTGATATAGTATTTACTTGATAGCCTATTTTATACTAAAAGAAGTCTTAATCACCTTTTATTTAGCTATCAATAGTTATAGATGAATTAAGAAAAAAAGATTAAATTTTAGTTATTTACATAGAGTAATACTAGTGTTAAAATCAAATTAGAAAGAGGTATGTTTATATGGAAAACAATAATGAAACAGTAAATACTGAAAACATTAATAACAACAATGATTTCCAAAGTAACAACGTAGATAATAACCCAAAGAAGACTAACAAAAAGAAAAGTCTTATAATAATTACTATTATATTAGTTATTATAGTAGCAGGAGTTCTTGTATTTCTAAAAGTAAAAAAGAATAATAGTAAACCTGATGATAATAAGCAAAATCAAGTTGAAGTAAAAAGAGAAAATAAATATAGTGAATATCAATTAAAAGATAATACTCTATCTAATTTTGATTTATACTTCTTACAATTAGAAAATAATAAAAAGAATATGATTTATAGTCCTTTATCTATTAAATATGTTTTAGAAATGTTAAATAGTGGTGCGGAGGGAGAAACTAAAAACCAAATAACTGATATTTTAGGTACTTATGTTAATAAGAAATATACTAATAATAGAAATATGTCCTTTGCTAATGCCTTATTTGTCAGAAATAGTTATAAAGATAGTATTAAAGCATCTTATATTGATACTTTATTAAATCAATATAATGCTACGGTAACATATGATGACTTTAAGAGTGCCAATACAATTAATAATTGGGTAAGTAATAAAACATTTAAATTAATTAATAATGCTTTTGATGATAGTGATATTAAAGATTATGACTTTGTGTTAGCCAATGCCTTGGCTATTGATATGGATTGGGTTAATAAAATCCAAGATTTATATAATAATTACATTGTCGATTATAAACATGAAAAATTTTATGAATATGTTACGCCCCTTACCGAATCAGGATATCGTGAACTGGCTTTTAAAGATTATAGCAAAAAAACTAACGCAGTAGAATTTGCAGCCGTTGTTAATAAATATGATATTATAAATGAATTAGGCGAAGATAATATTCGAAAAACTGTTAGTGATGATTATAATACTTGGTTAAAAAATGGTGGTAATGATTCTTATGCTATGTGCAGCGATGACTCAGGTAGTCTTGAAGAAGAAGATAAATTAGATTTAGATAAATATGTTAAAGAATTAAGTGCTAATTATCAAACTATTAGTAGTTCAACAGATTTTCAATTCTATGTTGATGATAGTGTTAAAGTATTTGCTAAAGATTTAAAAAAATATAGTGGTACTACTTTACAATACATTGGCATTATGCCAACTGATGGTAATTTAAGTAATTATATTAAAAATATTAATGCTAGTTCTTTAAGTGAACTTATTAGTAAGATTAAACCTATTGCTTTTGATAGTTTTAAAGATGGAGTCATTACTGATATTCATGGATATATTCCAATGTTTAAATTTGATTATAAATTAGATTTAGTAAATGATTTAAATACTTTAGGTATTAAAGATGTCTTTGATAGTAATAAGGCTAATCTTTCTAATTTAACTACTGATAAGGCTTATATAGGCGGTGCTAAACATAAAGCTACTATTGATTTTTCGAATGATGGTATTAAGGCTGGTGCCTTTACTGCTGGCGGTGGTGCTGGTGCTGGAGGCTGTGGTTATGATTATCAATTTAAAGTTCCAGTTGAAGATATTGATTTAACTTTTGATAAACCTTATATGTTTATTATTAGGGATAAAGATACTAATGAAGTTTGGTTTGCAGGTACAGTTTATGAACCAACTGAATTTAGTCCTACTGCAGGTTTAGAATAATTAATCTTAATATTAAAATGTAATATTAATTGTAGAAATATGATTAAAGATTACATTTTTTTATTTTCTAACTTTAAAAAGCAGCCAAAATGGCTACTTCATTTAATTTATCACTTATATCTTTTATTTCTTAGAGTACTATTTATATTTATTAAAAGTTATAACAACTTATAATTCATAAGCTATGCTCATTACTAGTTATTTTTTAATAATTGTATTATAGAAATAATATTTACTACGATATTCATAAAATCAAATCCTGCAAAAATATAAGATTTTATATATAAATCATAAGCAAGCCAAAGTATCATCGTCAAAATAATCAAATACTTAAATTTAATTATATCTTGAGTATTCATTAATGAAATGTAAATAATTGTACTTATTAACGGCAATAAGCCTATTAATCCTAAATTATTAAAAGATAATGATAAAGTTATTGCTATAATTATTAATACAATTATTGTTATATTATTTAATTTTTCTTTATAACATAAAATATTTCTTATACAACTTATGGCATTAATTATAGCACCAGTAATCCCACCCAAAATGATATTACTTAATACCGATAACCCTATTTGTATGGTTTGAACATATAATATTTTTTTCTTTTGTTTTAAATAACCAGAGTAAACCATTATTAGTGAGGCAATTAAAGCTACTATATTCCCTATAATTAATTTCATTATTAGTTATCCCTTAATTCTGATATCATATTTCTAAAGTTTTTTCTGGTTTCTTTTGTAATGCTACTTCAGATATTTTAATTATATCAAATATATATTTATATTTTAATGAAATTTTAGACTTATTTATATATTTCTTAGAATATATAAGCATAACTTTAAATAATTTATAAATGTTTTTAACACCAACGAAATTTATCACCCATAAATATTTATTTTAAAACCTATTATGATTAGAAAAAAAGAAGACTTTATTAATCTTAAGTCTCCTCTATATATAATATATTAAATTAAAACTTTATTTTCTTTTTAAAGCTGAATCAGCAATGGCATCATAAGTCTCAACATTTTTGTCATTTAACCAATTTTGAGCAGCTTTAAGTTCAACAGGTGATAAATTAGTTCCCATTACTAAAGTTATAAATTTTGGCAATGTCAAACTTGTAAAACCTGAATCTGTAAGTGATTTATCAATCTTGCTTTCTAGTTTATCAGAACAATTTACAGCCTTAGTAACCATAAATGAGTCCGGTTCATAAAATATTGAAGAACAATAATTAACTACTTTATTTAAACTAGAATCTAATTTAGATACAAATCCATCAGCTTTAGAACCTTGGCTTGTTTCTGTTAAACCATCCTCTTCATTTGCTTCCAATTCTTCAATTTCAGCATATTTTTTTTCAACAAGATTACGATATTTCTCTTCATAGCATTGCGTCAAAATAGCAT
>CAKORQ010000140.1 GCA_934101445.1 uncultured Bacilli bacterium
TTATGTCTTAAAAAATGATACTTATAAGGCTTATATTTCAAATGACCAAAAAACATTATTAAATCAAGCTAAACCATTCTTAAGTAAAAATAATATTATTGCAAAGAAGAATTCTAGTGAAATCGCTAGTATGTTTGAACTATCTAAAGAAGATGTAGATAAACTATTTATGTATTATGAATCATTACAACCTATTACTGAGAAATTAACTATCAATGAATTTGTTAATTTCACTTTAGATAAAGTCTATACTAACTCAGAATATAAGGGTCTATTTACCGATGATACCCTTGCTTCTTTAAAATTACTAAAAGTTTTAAGTAACAAAGATATTATTAATACTAAGATGGACGCCGAAGGGTTAACTAAAATCTTTGACTTATCTAAAGATGATATTGATTCTATCTTAGATTTAAAAAATGTTACTATTAATGGTTATACTCCTGCTCAAATTAAAGAATTAATTACTAAATATAAAGAATTGATTGAAGAAAAAACGGGTATCGACGTTGATGAAATCTTAGCAAAATTAGAAGATTATATCCAAAATCATGAAATAACTGAGGAAGAACTAATGACTATTAAAGAAATTGCTACTGCCTTAGGAATTCCAGAAGAAAAGATTGATGAAATTATTACCATTATCCAAAATAAAGAGATTTATGTTACTCCTTATGAATTCGTTAATTTAATTCTAGAAAATAAAGATAACGCTATTCTAAGTAAGATCTTAGATGAAAAGACTATTCAAACTTTAACCTTAGCTAAGAATATTATGGAATCTACTAATAACGATATAACATTTAGTTATCAAGAACTTTCTAAGTTAATTGGCGTAGATGAGACTATGGTTAAACAAATTTATACTTTATATCATGTTATGAATACTAAAACTTCAATTACCCCAATGGAATTTGCTAAGTTCTTACTTAACCATCAAAATGATGAGATGTTACAAGGCTCTCTGAATAAAGACTCTTTAACTAAACTAAATCTTGTAAATACTGTAATGAACTCAGTTTATAATGATACTAAATATAACTATAGTAATATGGCTAACTTAATTAGTGCTTCTAAAGATGATTTAAAACTATTATATTCATTATACGAAGTAAAGAATGGTAAAAAAGTTACTTTATCATTAGATATATTTGTTAATTATTTATTAGACAATGTTGTAAATGATAAGAAATATGCCTCTATGTTTACTGATGATATGAAAACTCAGTTAAATACCGTTCGCGCTATTATGGAATCCGTTAAGAAAAACACAAAGTTCAATTTAACCGAAATGTTAGCACTTATTAATCCCCTAACTGATAATATTGATAAGAATACTATGGATTTATTATTCATCTATTACGGAAGTGTTAATCATTATAATGAAGATTGGACTTTAACAGTAGAAGAATTTGTTCGCTATATTAATGATGATATCTTAACTGATAGCCGTTTTGATGATTTTATTGATAATGAAATGCGTACTAAAGTAAGTGATGCTAAAGCAACTATTGGCGATGCTAAAGAATTATTGGTGGGTAAAGATTATAACCGTGCTATCTTTAATACTACTTTAGATGCTGAAGGTGATGAAACTTATAGCTTCATTCGTGCTGTTAAAGACCATATGAATGGTAAAAATGCTTATGTTATTGGCGATTCACCAATGGCTTTAGAAATGAGTGAATCATTTGATGGCGAAATGAATTTAATAACTATTCTAACAATGATTTTTATCTTCGTTGTCGTAGCATTTACCTTTAAATCAATTTTAATTCCAATTATCTTAGTATTATTAATTCAATGTGCTGTATATATTACGATGGATACTTTAACCTTCGCTGGTGGTTCTGTCTACTTCATTGCCTTACTAATTGTTCAAAGTATCTTAATGGGCGCTACTATCGATTATGCTATCCTTTATACATCATATTATTTAGAATCAAGAAGAACTATGGATATTAAAGAGGCTTTAATTAACTCTTATAACAAATCAATTCATACTATATTAACTAGTGCTTCCATTTTAATTATTGTTACCTTAATAGTTGGTCAATTTGCTTCCCATATTGCGGCCATGATATGTAATACTATTTCGATTGGTACTTTCTGTTCAATGTTATTAATGCTTATTATTTTACCAAGTATGCTTGCCTGTGCGGATAAGTTAATAATTAAAAGTGAGAAAACTAATTAATTTCTAAAATTATAATTGCTATTTAAAAATAGATAAAAGTTCTAAAATTCCTACTTTAGGACTTTTTCTTTTTGACAAATTGATGTATAATCGAAAGTCCTTGTCAAAGTTTTAATAAATAAAATAAAAAATATAGTATAATTAAATAAGAATAGGTGATTACATGGATACAATAGGTATAATTTTTGCTATGAATGAAGAGCTAACAGCTTTAAAAAAATATTTTACAATTGATAAAATTACAAAAATATATGATTTAACTTTTTACGAAGTAGACTTTATCGAAACTAGACTTATTTTAGTTGAAAGTGGTGTTGGTAAAGTAAACGCTGGTCGTACTACCCAAATATTAATTGATAATTATAAACCGAGTGCTATTTATAATATAGGTGTTGCTGGTGGTGTTGATAAATCCTTAAAAGTCGGCGATGTTGTTATATCAACTTCTTTAGTTCAACACGATTTTGATATTACCGCTTTTGACCATAAAAAAGGTTATATTCCAAATGTTGGTGATGTTATACCTGTGGATAAAGTGCTAGTTATGAACAGTATTGAGGCTTTGGAGAGAAAAAGATTACCTTATAAATTAGGCTGTATAGCATCAGGTGATATCTTCTGTACTGATGCCAAAATGGCTAGTAAAATAAATGAAAAATTTAACACTTTATGTGTTGAAATGGAAGGGGCAGCCATCGGTCAAGTCTGTTTCTTGTGTCAAGTACCATGTTTAGTACTACGCAGCATATCCGATTGTCCAGATAATAATAATCGCATTACATATGATGAATTTTTACCCGCCGCTTGTGAAAATATTGCTAAGATAATGTATACCATCTTAACTTATAAAGCCAAAAAGTAAAAATGTGAAATAAAAAGGGAGATAACAATGATTAAACTATTAATTAAATCGATTGAGCCATATGCTTACATTTTAAGTGATAATACCAAAGAATACCGAGTACATTTAGAATTCTTAGGACTTGAAAAAAAACCAGAAGTTGGAGATTATCTTTATTTACCAGAAAATATTATAAACGAACCAAATAACTATACTTTCGGACTTATTGGCGGTATTTATGCTAAAAAGAAAGATATTAAAGACGATATTATAAAAGTAGTGGGTAAGGATTATGAATATTACTTAC
>CAKORQ010000141.1 GCA_934101445.1 uncultured Bacilli bacterium
AAACCCCAATTCAGTATAAAGCCGAATTAGGGTTCTAAAAATTCTTTTTTTGTGTCCACTTTTTATTGACTTATTCATCATTTTAAAATTTTCTTCCCTTTTATTTTTAATTATATATTTATACCTAATCTACTTAATATCCCTAAATCCAATACACGATCTAAAACAAAAACAGTACCAATAATAACAGCAATAACTATTAAAAATATTAATATTTTAACAAATATACGCGGTTTAGTAGCCTCTTTTAAATCATCAAAATCTTCAAAGTCATCTTTAGTAAATATTTGGGTAGTTGTAAGTTCTATATTATCAGTAAAATCATCAGTATCATCTCTACTAACTACTTCTGTAGTATCAAAATCATCATCACTATTTTCTAAGTCAATATCATCATATTTATCATCTTTATTATCTAATTTAGGACTTTCATTTTTTAAGTCTTTATCACTAACTATTTCAGATGCTCCCACTACTTTAGTATCTTCATCATTACCAGTAAGTTCACTTAACATATCTAAAGGTTCATTGGAACCAGTATCTTCTAAATCAAAATCATCAGATAATTCATTATTATCTTTTAATAAAGCATCATATCCTTCTTGTTCTTTTAGATTTATAGTATCGATAAGTTCAATTAATTTTTTAGAATCACTACTTACTTTACTTTTATTATTATCATCATTTTCTTTAGAAGTATCATTTTCTTTAATATTTAAACCATCTAATATAGAAACATTAGTATCACTTAATTTTTTTAATCTTTCTACGCCATAATCCGTATCATCTTTATCCTTAGCCTTATTTATAATATCATCTAAATTATATTCTCTAGTTTCTTCTAAATTAATATCTCTATTAACTAAATTATGATCTATATCTTTTAAAGTATTACTATTAGGTTCACGATATTTTTTATCAAGCATACTTTTTAGTTTTTCTACATCAATAGTCGTAGTATTAGATTCAATTATTTCTTCTTCTCTTCTTGGCTCTATATCATCTATACTTGCAGCATCTATTCTTCTATAAAGATTAGCATTTTTTCTGACACGACTTGGTGTAGTTTCATTATAATCATTGTTCATATCATTACCTCAATTACTATTCATCAATAACATGATAGCATAATTTACAATTTTTTGGTATTACTAATTTACTTTTTTCTATAATTATTGGTATAATTACTTAGGAGGAAATAATATGAAAAAATTAATAGTAGATGAAACTGTTTGTATGAGATGCGGTATGTGTGCTGCTATGGATGAAGAACATTTTGAAATAAATGATTCTACTGGTTTATCTGAGGTTAAAACCCAAGAACATCTTGATACACCAGAATTACAAAGCGCTGTTGATTCTTGTCCAGTGGGGGCAATTAAGTTAGCAGAAGAATCAGAAGATGTTACTGCTGAACCAGTTGCTGCTTAAATAAGACTTTCGTAAGATTGTCTTTTTTTATTATCTTAAAAACAAAAAAGCAAGATATAAAAAAGTCTCACTTATTAAGTAATATTGATAATTGATTTCTAAGGATTAGCACCCGCACTTATTCTTCTTCCAGGTCGGTTTGCCTTTGCCAAACACCAGACCTGTTTTACTCGCTTTATATTTTAGTTAACCTTTAATTGGTATGGTTCCGTACTTGATCCTGTACCACCACTAATGGAGATATTAGATTTTAGAAACAAGGTTGGGCGCACCCCAACATACCTATAACTCGCGTTACTGGGTTTGACATCGCCACTCGAATAAACAGCGAAAATATGAGTGGCGTAAGAGGAGATAGGGGCTAATGTCCATTGCCAGTAACTTGATTTAAGTAAATAATCATTATTTTTACAATCACTTACAGAAGAACTATTCCAATTATAAAGTTCTTTTGCTAAACAAATTGCTCTATCACTTGTTTGACCACCACTAGTTGCGTATCCATAATCACTTGGATACATTAAACCAATTTTTCCAGTCCAGTTTGTAGGTCGGTTACTAGAAACTGTTGTTCCTCTCTCATAACCATACCAATGACTGGCAAGTCCATTACTTGAAGAATCATATGATGCTGTACCGCCTAAATTCCAAACCACATTCTCTATTGCATTTCTAGTATTATCATTTTTTAAACCAGTAGTCGTAAAATCAATTTCGGTACAATTAAAAGTTTCTCCTTTAGCAATTGCGCCCGGCTTACAACCCTTAGTCCCATTATAATAAGAACCCATCTTACTATATAATTCTTGATTATTATAAGAAATAATATCACTGGAATTAGTATAACCTCTCTTTAAATAGTTAACTGGATTTAACATCATCATCAGTTGGGAATCTGACCAATTATTCGAACCCCAATCATAGATTGAGGAACCAACACCATTTTGCTTAACATCCCAAGATAAATCTCCAAGACTATCATCTCTTATTATTTTTATTAAATTTTCTTTGGTCCCATCAGACTTAGTTACATTATTAAATAAACCAATTACACGCCATTTTTCACAGGTGCTATCGGATTGATTATTATAATCACTACAATTAAAATAGACATAATTATCCGGATTGACTCCTATATATCTGATATTGTTATCCGGATCATCACTAGCAAAGCTAACAGTATCACTCTGAGCCAGTTCAGTGATTTTTTCACTAACTGGTACTGGTTTAGTACCTTTACCGCCTAAATCCAAATTAATAGTAAATTCTTGACCTTGTTGATTATTTTGATTACCTTGATTAGCATATTCTACTACTAAATAATATTTAGTTTCTGTCTTCGGATAAACAATTATATTTTTAAAATCTTCTTCTGCTCCACCTGATAACTCTAAAGTGGCACTACTAGGAATATTACATGATGAATCTTCATAATACTGACCATTTACATGTTGTTGTGTAGATGTACAAGTAACTTCTTCTGTTGATTTATATAACTTCCAGGTTACATCATTACTAAATACTCCTAAATTAGGCATTACTTTTATTGCTGCCTCTGTTGGCTGAGCATTTGTATCTCCCTCACCTCTTATGGTAAACGCTTTTACTTCTTTATGTCCTGGTAATACTCCATCAAAAGCTACCGTTTTACTCTTAATATCCATTACGACATTAGTAGTATTTGCTGATGTAACATTATTATTACCATTTTCCGGATTTTTTACCTGAAAATTTGCTACATAATAAGCATAAGAGATACCTACTCCAATTAACCCCACTAAACATACTGCTGTTAAT
Source organism: uncultured Bacilli bacterium (assembly GCA_934101445.1). GTDB lineage: Bacteria > Bacillota_I > Bacilli_A > RF39 > UBA660 > CAG-605. Next base: position 3,229 of record CAKORQ010000141.1, read on the forward strand.
GCCAATAGCAGTTGTGTCTTATTAATCTTTTCTTT